>PBMX01000026.1 GCA_002722935.1 Phycisphaerae bacterium
AGCCATCACGCTGGCGGCGGAAGCGGCCGAGCGTGGTGAAATTCCAGTTGGAGCCGTTATCTACGACGACGAGCGGATCATCGGCGAGGGGTGCAATCGACGGGAAGAGGATTCCGATCCGACCGCGCATGCGGAGATCGTCGCGCTTCGTGCCGCCGGTGCGCATCGTTCATCCTGGAGGCTCAATGACTGCTCGATGGCGGTGACCCTCGAGCCATGTCCCATGTGCGCCGGGGCGCTCGTCAACGCCAGGCTCGGGCGACTGGTCTTCGGCGCATGGGATGAAAAGGCCGGGGCCTGCGCCTCCCTCTACATCATCACCGAGGATGAACGCCTCAATCACCGCCTCGAGACGATCGGGGGCGTCATGGAACCCGAGTGCGCCTCGCTTCTCTCGGAGTTCTTCAAGGCCCGGCGGAACGGTTGATCAGGAACCCATGACGGCATGGAGCACGGTGGTCGCATAGGCGCCCGGTGGCAGTTCAAACGACACCTGGATGTATGAACCGTGTTCATCGACACCGGATTCCGCATGGGGATTACCCAGCGGAGCAACCAGCGGGCGCCGGGTTCCGGGGGCCGCATCATCACCCTCCATGCTTCCAGGCAACGAGGGGTCCAGCGATCTGGCCACCTCTTCCTCGAGAAGCGCGGCAGCCTCGCCGGGTCTTCGCATGGACCGACCCCACATCGGACCAGTGGGCACCAGTTCACGGCTGGAGATGCGTTCCATCGTGGTTGGATCCTCCAGATCCTCGGGCTGCACGATGAAGGTGCGACGTGTCCTGTGCGAGTAGGCCAGGTCACCGGGCAACAGTTCATTCCAGGTTCCCACCTGGAGCCTGCGGCCCAGCAGCGCATTGAAGATGGCCGACTGGAGCGCATCATTCCAGAGTCTCCTCACATGCGACGGGACCTGCCCGATCGCGACCTTCTCCTCGCGGCCCTCCTCGATGGCCTTCTGCACCCCTGCTTCGACCTTTCCCGTCGCCCCCGCTTCCATGAGCAACTCCACGGCCGCCTCGCAGTCTCCCCCGGCAAGAAACAGGCCAAGTCGATGATTGTCGCCTCGCCGACCGAAACGCTGTGGTCCGAACGCGTTGGGCACTCCGGTGCGTTCAAGCGACTGGAGCGTCGACCAGGCCACGGTCACCTTCAGGGGATCGACTTCACGGATTCGAATGATGAACCGGTTCCCGGCAAGGTGACCCCGCCTGAGCTTGTTTCGATGCCACTCCGACCAGAGCAGTTCGACACGTTCATCTCCGATCGGGTCCAGTTCACCACCTCCGGGAAGATGGACGGAGATCGTCTGCTCGGTGACGGCGCGGGCATCCTTCATCCCGGCATGCCCGATCGACTTCCTCGAAACGCCGGCCGCCTTCGCGACGAGGCCGAGGAGAACATCGTGCGGGATCCCCGTCTTCCGCAGCCTCAGGTAGAGATGTTCTCCCGCCCCCTCCGGCTCGTACATCGGCAGTTCGTAGACGAGAAAATCATCGACACGTGATCGGAGGACACCGCCGATGCCCGGGGATGCGGAGCCGGGAATGCCCGCGAGCATCTCGAGTGGATCGGGAACATGCATGCCGGAAGAACTCAATCCCAGTCGAAGGTCGGTCCCGGGTCGACTCCGGGAGTTTCCTCGTCATCGCCAAGCGCCTCGATGACCTGCTCGCTTACGAGGATGGGTACCTGTTCACTGACGCTCAGCGCGATGGCGTCGGAAGGCCTGCAGTCGATCTCGATCTCGCGGCCGTCCTGGTCGATGCAGAGCATCGCGTAGAAGGTGCCCTCGTAGAGTTCATGGATATGGATGCACTTGAGTGTCCCCGACAACTGGTTGATGACCGAGGAAAGCAGGTCATGCGTCTGCGGACGAGGAACCTCGAGTCCCTTCAGGCCCCGCTCGATGGCGAACGCCTCGGGAAGTCCGATCACGATGGGAAATGTGCGTTCGCCCTCGAGTTCCTTCAGTTCGATGACCTGCATGTCCGTCATCTCACGGATGAAGAGTCTCGAGAGTTCCATGTGAATGGCCACGTCGTGGTTCCTTGCTCAAGGTGTCTCCCACCATCCTCCACCCACCAACCCCTGCAGGCAAGGGCTGCGTCGGATTTTTCGACTTTGGCGTCGTGTTGAGCATCCGGAATATGACGACTACCATGCTCCTTTCAGCCCCGATGGGGCCCGAGACCCTCCTCCAACCCTCATACGAGGATCACCATGTCCGCCAATACCTACTTGTTCACCTCCGAATCAGTCTCGATGGGTCATCCAGACAAGATGGCGGACCAGATATCCGATGCGATTCTCGATGCCATGCTCGCCGAGGATCCGACCTCCCGGGTCGCCTGTGAAACCATGGTCACGACCGGCATGGCCGTCATTGCGGGCGAGGTCACCTGTGACGGGTACGTCGACATCTCGAGGATCGTCCGGGATACGGTTCGATCGATCGGGTACACGGATTCGGACATGGGCTTCGATGCCGACAGTTGTGCGGTGCTCGTCTCGCTCGACAAGCAGTCACCCGACATCGCCCAGGGAGTCAACGAGGGTGACGGACTCCACGAGCAGCAGGGTGCAGGCGACCAGGGGCTGATGTTCGGCTACGCGTGCAATGAAACCGATTCCCTGATGCCGCTGGCCATCGACCTGAGTCATCGACTCGTGGCTCGACACGCCGAGGCACGCAGGGCGGACACCATTCCGCACCTTCGCCCCGACGCCAAGAGCCAGGTCACCGTCCTGTATGAAGACGGAAAACCAACACGAATCGACACCGTCGTTCTCTCGACGCAGCATGGACCCGAGTGGAACGAGAACCAGTCGGCACTCCATGAAGCCGTGATCGAGCACATCATCAAGCCGGTGCTCGGCGACTGGTGGAACGACGACATCACCGTGCACGTCAACCCGACCGGCAAGTTCGAGGTCGGTGGTCCCCTCGGCGACTGCGGCCTGACCGGCCGGAAGATCATCGTCGACACCTACGGCGGACGTGGACGACACGGTGGCGGCGCCTTCTCGGGCAAGGATCCCTCGAAGGTCGACCGATCCGCCGCGTACATGGCTCGATACATCGCCAAGAACATCGTCGCCGCCGGCCTGGCCGACGAGTGCGAGGTCCAGTTGTCCTACGCCATCGGCGTACCGGAACCCACCTCGGTGCACGTGGACTGCCAGGGCAGTGCGAAGGTCGACGAATCCGCCATCTCGGACGCCGTTTCGAAGGTGTTCGATCTCACCCCCAAGGGAATCATCACGACCCTCGACCTGCTTCGCCCCATCTATCTCCCGACGGCCGCCCACGGGCACTTCGGACGGGCTCCAGGTGAAGGAGGCGAAGGAACCTTCTCCTGGGAACGGACGGACAAGGTCGACGAACTGAAGGCCGCCGTCGGAACCTGATGGCTGATCCACGCCCGCGTGATGCAGCCTGTCGCTTCCTTGGAGAAGCGGCCCGGGACTACCCCGATCTCTTCCCCAGGCGCGTCGATACGCACGGGCTTGACGATCGCGACCGGCGCCTCGCTGAGGCGATCGTACGAGCGTCGGTCGTGCGATGGTCCACCTTGTCCACGCTCATCGATCATGTCCTCGACCGGGAATGGACGACCATCGAACCGAAGGTGCAGGGAGGGTTGCTTGCAGGCGCGGCCCAGTTGTTGCTGCTTGACAGAGTCCCCGATCACGCGGCCGTTGCCGACACCGTCGAGTGGATGAAGCGAAGCAGGCAGGGCCGCGGCGTTGCGGGCATGGTGAACGCCGTCCTGCGCCGCCTTGTCGACCTGCGTGGACAGCGCATCGAGTCTGCCGATGGAACGACACGAAACGAGTTGCTCCTGGCCGACGGGTCCGGCTGGCGCCTCGCCGAAGACGTCTTCGCCGAGGAACCGACTCGCCGCCTTGCACAGCAGACGGGACATGGCGAGTTTCTCCTTACAAGATGGTTCATCGAGCATGGAAAGGAAGAGGCCACGAGGCTCGCGCTCCACGGCCTCTGCAATGCACCGATCATCATGCATGGAGCGACCACGGAACCGGGGCTTGTATCCCACGATGAAGCCGGATACCACGTGCTGGAAGAGGGCCAGGCCCCAGCCGATGCACTTGCAAGGCATGCCGGGGCGATCATCCAGGACCCGGCTGCCTCGGAAGCCGGCAGGAGAACCATCGGACTCAAGCCCTCGGTCATACTCGACTACTGCGCAGGACGGGGGACGAAGACGCTGCAACTGGCTTCATTGCACCCCGAGAGCAGGGTGCTCGCAACCGAGGTCGATGCATCCCGGTTCGAAGACCTTGCCCGCCTCGCTGAGCAGCATGATCGCATCGAGGCCATCGATCCCGCCACATTGCGATCACTGGATGAACAGATCGACCTGCTGGTTCTCGACGTGCCCTGCTCGAACACGGGCGTCCTGCCGAGGCGACCGGAGGCTCGATCCCGGTTCTCGGCCGCGGGACTCGAGCAACTCGTCGGCATCCAGCGACAGATCGTCGCGGACACCATTCCATGCCTCGCTCCCGGGGCGCACGTCCTCTACAGCACGTGCAGCCTCGAACCCGAAGAGAACCAGGCCATGCCCGCCTGGATGAAGAAGTGGCATGGGTGGGAACTGCTGGACGAGGTCTTCCACCTTCCCTCGGGCCAGCCTGGTGATGCCCCGACGTCCTACCATGACGGCGGCTACTCGGCCCTGCTGCGATCATCCTGATCGGAACGTGTCGATGGTGGATTCTGGTATCCTCCGCCACCTTCCGGACTGGTAGACCGCCTCCCCGCCCAGCGAATCGCGTCATGATCACGTTGAACTCACTCCTGCGACTCGACTGCATCAAGCACCCGCTTGAATCGAGTGATTCGCGCGGCGCGATCAATGAACTGGTCAACCTGCTCCATGAACATGGACTGGTCCAGGATCCCGAGGACGTCGCGGATGCCGTCTGGGAACGTGAACTGCAGCGAACAACGGGGATCGGGGAAGGCCTCGCCGTCCCCCACGGGCGGTGCCCCTCCCTGGACAAGGTCGTCGCCGCCGTCGGATATGCCGCCGACCCGATCGACTTCAAGGCGAATGACGGGAAGCCCGTCGAACTGATCGTCCTGATCGTCTCGCCACCTGACAACACGACCGAGCACGTCCAGGCCCTCAGCGCAATCAGCCGTGTCCTGGGACATCAGGCCACGCGAAACGCCGCGTTCGCCTGCGAGACCGCCGAGGCGCTGCATGCCCTCCTCTGCAACGGTGCCGATGATTGATACCCCGGTCTACCGGCGACGATCCTGCAAGGACTGCAGACGCGCCACCAGTTGCTCGGCAATGGCGTTTCGGCCGGTCGCCTGGTAATAGCCGATCGCCTCGACCAGCAGCATTGGATCATTCTCGCCGAGGCCCAGGGCCCGCTCGACCGCGGCATCGGCCTCGGCCAGCCTGCCTCTCCCTCCAAGTGCCTGTCCGAGGGTGAACCACGCGTAGGAATCCGTTGGCGCCTCCTCCAGGTATCTGCGCACGAGCACCAGACCCTCCTCGGACTGTTCCTCGTCGCCGTTGAGAAGAATGACGGACAGCATCTTCATGGCACCCAGGTCCGCGGCGTTCTCCTGGAGCGACTGCCTGGCCATCGATTCGGCCAGGTCTTGCCGACCGTTGGCCAGGTGCCACTGGATGACATCCAGGCGGATCAGCTGCACGACGTGTGGTTCGGCTTCGAGCGTATCAAGGTAGGACTGCACCTCTTCCTGGTCGGCACCGGGCAGGAGCAGTTGCAGTTCGAAGCGGCGAACACCCAGGTCCGACGGGAAGCCGGCGACCACGGGGGCAAGTCGTTCGCGCGCAGCATCGAGTTCGCCGAGATACACGAGCAGTCGCGCCGCCTCGAAATCATGATTCGGATCGGTGGCGAGCCCGATCCCCCCCCTGTCGACTCCGGAGACGAGGTCGAACCAGCCGAGGATCGACCCGGCACGAGCCTGCTGCACCTCGGTGGGTGCAACCGAGGGATCCTGCCCCCCGAGGACGTTCCGGGACATGCGCTGTGCATTCCAGCCGATCCAGTTGACCACGCCGGTCTGGAGCGTCAGGATCGCAAGGAACCCGGCCATGGTGAGCATCACGAATCCGGGGAAGCGGACCCTCCCCCTGTATTTCAGCCGCCAACGGTGCAGGTTCACATGTTCATCCCTCGCGATCCGCCACGCTTTCCAGGCCAGGAAGGTGAAGATCGAGGCGATGCCGATCGCCATCAGGAGTGGTATCGAGGCGTAGGCTCCCCTGAACGAGAGAAAGACGAGCAGGCAGATGAGGCCGAAGCACCATTCCTCCCTGGGCGTGAGATCCCATTTCTTCTCGACGGGTTCGGATCGTGGCGCCGTCTTCGCCGCCGACGTCCCGAAACCGAAATACAGCGCATCATTCGGACAGGTATCGATGCAGTCCATCGTCTTCATGCATCCCGGATCGGTCACCATGCCCCAGGTTCGAACTTCCTCGTGTACCCGGACGTTCGAGGTGCAGGCCGCCGTGCAATGACCGCATTGTCCGCAGTCGTCGGTTACGCGAATGCTGCCGGGCGCGTACCTGTCCAGCGGCGCGAAGAAGCCGCCATACGGACAGCCGTACGTGCAGAATCCCTTCGCCCCGAGAAAGTAGACCGTGGCGAATCCACAGATGAACAGAAACACGATCGCCACCCAGAGACCGGGGAATGTCGACCAGAAATCACGTGTCGTCAGGTGCAGGCTGAACCCGGCCCATTGAAGATCGGGCTGTACGAAGGGCGCAAGGACGAACCGGTAGAAGACGGGCCAGATGAACATGTACACGGCCAGTACGAGCGGAGCCCAGAGAAGCAGCCTCGAGCGAAATGGACGCGGCCTCAGGTTCATCTTCCGCAGGATCCAGAGGCACAGGTCCTGGAGCAGGACGACGTGGCATCCCCATCCACAGAACCAACGGCCCAGTACCAGAGTCGACAGCAATGCCAGGACGAAGAAGATCAGCCCTGCGTTCACGACGCCGTTCTTGCTGAACTCCATGCTCTCACTGGGCTCGATCGGGGTGATCGTCTCGCCACCGAACCATCCATATTCTCGACTGAGCAGCCAGAGTACGACATGGAGAATGATCAGGAGCTGCACGAGTCCCAGCACGACTGCTCGTCGACGCCCCATGCGGGACTGCTTCATCGCCCGCCCGTCCGCATCCACCACATTGAGCGGGACATCACGGGATTGAGCAGCACCAGGCTGGTCCCCGGCTCGAGTTGGATTCGTGGGCTTGGGAATCGTCGGCCTCCACCCCATCATTCATCGGATCCATCGGCCCGTCGAGGCCTTGGTGGTGAAAACGACAACCCGACCCTGTTCCAGGGTCGGGTTGGGATGGAAGAGGGGGTTTCGGGGAGAAGAAGAGGGTCAGTTCATCGAGTAGCCGATTCCGCCGGGATGATCGCGTTCGGCCCGTGGAAGGCATCGCTGCTCCACGGCCTCGCGCAGCTTGCCCAGCGCCTTGTTCTGGATCTGGCGAACGCGTTCCTTGGTGACGCCGATGAGTTTCCCCACCTGCGAGAGGGTCAACGGTCGGCCACTTCGCCCCGGCTCGAAGCCGAAACGGTGCTGGAGCACGACCAGCTCGATCGTGGAGAGATCGGCCTTGTTCTCCTGCATGAGCTGCTTGACCTCGCGCGCCGAGTCCCACTGGTCCTCGCGTCTCCGGGTCTCGGACGAATCTCCGGACTCCATGGCAGGATCGAACGTCGTCGGGAATCGCTGCCGATGCCTGGTGTCCTTCATGCCCTGGCGATAGAAGCCCTTGAGAATAGCCCGGCAGGCGTAGGTCGAGAACTTGAAGCCGCGACTGACATCGAACTTGTCGACGCTCCGGAGCAGGGCCATGTTGCCCTCGCTGATCTGGTCGGAGAAGTCCACGGCGTTGATGCGTGCACGCTTCGCCATTGCGAGGACCAGCGCGAGGTTCGATTCCGCGATCTGGTCACGAAGCTGGCGTGAAAGGCGATACCAGTCCAGCAGTTCTCTGGACTGCTTCGGTGTCGGTTTCCTGTTCCCGAGCCGGGACTGCATCGAGGCGACCATGAAACGGGCGTAGTTGTACTGCAGGAAGATCGTTCGCTCCTCGTCCTTGGTCAGGACGATCGACTCCTTCGTCGACTTGGGATCCGGGCGTGTTCCGATGACGTCGTCCACGAGGGGGCGATACCAGGCCACGTCGGCTCGGCGTACGGGGTCGGCCTTGTCGAACAGGGTCTGTCTGGCGCGGGGCTTGTGAAACGACTCGTCATCGACGAAATCGACGGGGTGATCGAGGATCGCCTGTACGAGTGACGTCTCGGACCTGGAAAGCCGTCTCACGGATGCGGCCGCTCGACCCTTCCTGGTCAACGAGCGTCTTCGTGTCGTTCGCTTGCCTCGTGCATTCCTCTCGGGAAGTGCGCTCATCGTGTGATCTGATCCCTTCACCGGAACCTCCAGGCGGACACCAACCTGCCTCCCTGTACATACGGACACCAGGGGCCTTGCAGAGCAGATTTGATACTGGACCACCTCCAGAAGGGCATCGCCTGGCCGGTCATCCAGTGCATGCCCACTTACAAGACGATTCCCACGTCAAAATGTTCGTGGGTAGGTGCGAAATTGTCGCAGATGGCCACCTTCAAACCCCATCTACTGCCATTTGGCAGCAAATCGATGCTGAACGTGCCTGAAAGGACCTGTAAAGGCCTTATTCGGGGGTGTCGCCCGAGCAGTCGTAGACCCAGCCCTCGATTGCCCGGGTCCATTCCTGGAGCTCTCCTTCGGCGAAAAAGAGGCCCAACTCCCGTTCAGCGGCTTCCGGGCTGTCGCTGCCATGGATGAGATTGAAGGAGTTGGATACCCCGAAATCACCTCGAATCGTCCCCGGGTCGGCCTTTGAACCGAACGTGGCCCCCATCATCCCCCTGCTGATGGTGATCGCGTCGATCCCTCTCAGGGCCAATACGAGGACCGGCGAAGAGGTCATGAAGGAGACGAGACCGTCATAGAAGGGTTTCCCCTCGTGTGATTCGTAGTGTCGGCCAGCCAGTTCCTGGCTGATCGTCATGAGCTTGGCTCCGACGACCTGGAGGCCCTTGTCCTCGAAACGGCTGATGATGCGTCCCATGAGTCCTCGCTGGAGGGCGTCAGGCTTCAGGATGATCAAGGTGGTTTCCATGTGGTTTCTCCAGGTTCGATTGCCGTGAGCGGGCGAAGGATACCCAGACCCCGCCCGGGTGTCGAGCCTTCCCTCCCCATGGGCTGGAGGAAGCCGACCGTACAAACTAGCGTGGAAACCCTTGCTGGGCCGATGGTTCTGCAGGTGAACATCGCCATGTCGGCGGCTTGCAGTACCAGTTTTCACGTCTCCCACCACCATGCCAAGCACCAAGACCCGGAAGAAACCAGCACGATCGAAGAAGGCCGCCAAGAGGTCCGTCGCGACCGCTGAATCCATGGCGGAGAAGCAGCGGGAGATCTCGGTCAGCGAGTTCTTCGCCAAGAACCGCCACCTCCTTGGCTTCGACAACCCCCGCAAGGCCCTGCTGACCGCAGTGAAGGAAGCAGTCGACAACGCCCTCGACGCCTGCGAGGAAGCGGGCATTCTTCCCGACATCCACGTTCGACTTCTGCAACTCGATGAGTCGCGCTTCAAACTGACGGTCCGTGACAACGGGCCAGGCATCGTCCGCGCCCAGATCGAATCCATCTTCGGAAAACTGCTCTACGGCTCCAAGTTCCATCGAATGAAGATGTCCCGTGGACAACAGGGCATCGGCATCTCTGCTGCCGGCATGTACGGGTTGATGACCACCGGGAAGCCCGTGCACATCATCTCGAAGACCTCGCGGCGGAAACCTGCACACGATGTAACGTTGAAGATCGACACGTCCAAGAACCGCGCCGAGGTGGTCACGGACAAGGAGTCTCCCAAGAGTGACTCGCTGTTTCCCGGTGGCAACGGAACACAGGTCGTCATCGAATTGGAAGGTCGGTACCAGAAGGGTCGCCAATCGATCGACGAGTACCTCGAGCAGACCGCCATCGCGAATCCACATGCCGAGCTGACCTGGGTCTCACCGACGAACGAAACCATCGTCTTCCCGCGTGCGGTCGATGAACTTCCCGACGAACCCAAGGAAATCAAGCCGCATCCAAAGGGCATCGAGCTGGGAACGCTTATCCAGATGCTCGAACGGACGGAAGCCGGCAGTCTCAGCGCCTTTCTCCAGAGCGAGTTCTGTCGCGTCGGGCAGCGCAAGGCCAGCGAACTGGCGAAGACCGCCGACAAGCTTTCCACCAAGACCATCACCCCGCGAACACGCGTCAGCCAACTCGGTCATGCCGAGGCCAACTGCCTCTACCAGGCGATCCAGGAAGCCTCGATCATGTCACCTCCGACGGATTGCCTGGTACCGATCGGCTCCAGGGCGCTCCTTGCCGGTCTCCTGAAGGAGGTCCAGGCGGAATTCTTCGCGGCCGCGACCCGCCCACCTTCGGTCTACAGGGGCAATCCCTTCCAGATGGAGGTCGCGATCGCCTACGGCGGCTCCCTCGGCTCGGAGGAAACCGCAAGGATTCTCAGGTTCGCCAATCGCGTCCCCCTGCTCTACCAGCAGTCTGCATGCAGTTCCTTCAAGGCCGTCGCGGAGACTTCCTGGAAGAACTACGGCCTGTCGCAGCCCAGGGGCTCGCTTCCAACGGGTCCGCTTGTCGTCCTGGTGCACATGGCCAGCGTCTGGGTTCCCTTTACAAGCGAATCGAAGGAAGCCATCGCCGACTACGACGAGATCCGGAAGGAGATGAAACTCGCCCTGCAGGAATGCGGTCGTAAACTGGGGACCTACCTCAGGCGGCGCAAGCAGATGCGGAAGCAGGCCGAGCGTCGCGACATCTTCGAACGGTACATCGGCGAGATCGCCGTGTGCTGCGAGGCCATCGTCGGCGCGGACCCCAAGAAGGTCTATGCAGCACTTCGAAAGCAGGCGGCGAAGAAGACCCGCGAAGCGGATCAGAAGCTCGATCTCGACGGAAAGGTCGTGAGTCACCAGCGTCTGGAACAGGATGAGGATGTGATCATCCTTCCCGACCGCCAGTTCCTGACCGGTGACGAGTCCGAAACACTCTTCGAAGGTGATGCCTCTCCCGCCGGCGGGAAGAAGAAAAAGAAGAAGGCGACACGCAAGGCTTCCAAGAAATCCAGTGCGAAGAAGAAGAAGACGAAGAAGAAATCGAGCAGGACCCGCTGAACGGAACCAGTCCCATGGCCAAGAAGACTCGCAAGAAATCCAAGAAGAAAACCACGACCGGGTCACGAACCGTGAAGAAGCGGGGAGTCGTCAGCAAGGAACGGGATCGCGAAACCGCTTCGAAGATCAACTCGATGACGAACGCCATCGTGAAGTCGAGCCTCGCCCAGAGGGATCCCTTCGTCGAGATTCCCATCCGCAGCGTCAACAACATGAAGTACAACGCGAAGAAGCGGATCCTCGAGATGGGGTCGAGCAAGCAGCGTCGCGAACTCTTCAATGCCGGTCAGGCACGCAAGTTCATGCAGATGATGCTCATCTCCAGGGGTTGCAAGGATCTCATCGAAGCCGAGAAGACCCTGAGCCTTCGTGGCATGTACTACATGTCGCTTCACACGATCGAGGGTACGAACGAGAAGACGTTCGATGAACAGACCGAATCCGACGGGATTCTCGAGGACCTCGAGGTCACGATCGACGGCCTCCGCGAGGAACTGCATGTCTTCGCCAAGAAGCGAGGCACGATGGTCGGAAACATCACCGTGATCGACAACGGGGATGAGATCGACTGCCGTCGAATGGGAACGGGCGGGTATGCGATACCCAGCATCTGCGAACCGAGCGTCATCCAATTCAAGAAGTCCGAAGCCGACTTCATCCTGCACGTCGAGAAGGACACCGTCTGGAGCCGCTTCAACGAGGACCGGTTCTGGGAGAAGCACAACTGCATCCTCACGGAGGGATCCGGCCAGCCCCCGCGCGGGGTCCGTCGAATGCTGCACCGCCTCCACAAGGAACTGAAGATTCCCGTGTACTGCCTGCTCGACTGCGATCCATGGGGACACTACATCTACAGCGTCATCAAGCAGGGCTCGATCAACCTGGCTTTCGAAAGCCAGCGCATGGCGATCCCGGATGCGAAGTTCCTCGGGATCAGGGCGGGCGACTTCGAGCGATGCGATCTCAGCAACGACGTCAAGATCGATCTCAATGATCGCGACATCACCCGGGCGAAGCAGATCATGAACTACCCGTGGTTCGAGAACAAGAAGCCATGGCAGAAGGAGATCAAGACGATGCTTCGCAACGGCTTCAAGATGGAGGTCGAATCCCTCATCACGAAGGACATTTCCTATGTTTCAGAGGTCTACGTGCCTGAACGGCTCAAGGAAGCCGACTTCCTCGACTGAAACATCCTCTCGCCGATTTCCGCGGCGATCCCCCCCCCATTGATACAATGCAGCCCCGACAAGGCCCATGATTCGACCTTGTGGAATGATGCAATGGCGCAGGAAGCATGTCCATGATGACACAACAGGAAGACACCGCCGCGGTGGATACCCGGCTCGAGCGACCAAGGACGATTCTCGTCGCGGATGACGAGCACCTGGTGGCGACGGGCATGAAGAACAACCTCGAGGAACTCGGCTACAACGTCATCGGTCCAGCGAGCAACGGGACCGAGGCGACGGACCTGTGCAGGGAACTCCAGCCGGATCTCGCCCTTCTGGACATCCAGATGCCCGGCATGAACGGGATCGAGGCGGCCGAGATGATCTTCAGCGATTTCACCATTCCCGTCATCATCATCTCGGCCTACTCGAACGAGGATTTCGTCGAATCCAGCACCGAGGCCGGCGTCTTCGGCTACATCCTCAAGCCGCTGAGCCGGGACCAGCTGCGTGTCGGCATCGATGTCGCCTGGAGCCGGTACAGGAACTGGATCGAGCAGGTCGAGCAGATCGGGGAACTCAACACCCGGCTCGAGCAACGCAAGATGATCGAGCAGGCCAAGTGGATTCTCGTGAAGCGAAAGCAGATCGAGGAACCGGAAGCCATGAAACTGCTCCAGAAGCAGGCTCGAAACAACCGGAAGACACTCGTCGAGGTCGCCACGGCGATCGTCGAATCCGACGATATCCTCGGCGACTGACCCCTCAGGCCAGCGGCAGGGAAATGATGAAGTCGCTTCCCCGCCCTGCCATCGAGTCCACTTCAAGCCGACCACCATGCTCCTCGACGATGCGACGCGCAGTGGGAAGGCCCAGCCCCGTTCCACCCTTCCTGCCGGACACGTAGGGATGGAAGATGGCTTCGCGATCGTCTTCGGGAACACCTGGACCCGTGTCGATCACGTGCACCCGGGCCATCGTGTCATCCCGTTCGACCTTCAGGATCAACTCCTCGTCAAGCCGATCGGTGGAGTTCTCGTCGCGTTGGGCCTCGAGAATCTGCGTGGCATTGATCATCAGGTTCAGAAGCGACTGCTTCAGCAGGCTTTCATCGACCTTGACCAGGACCGGCTCGGGAGGCAACTGGACTCGGAGGATCACGTTCGCCTGCTCGCACTGCGGATGGTAGAAGTCGCTGAGTTCCTCGACGATCACGGAGAGATCATGCTCCTGGGGATCCAGCCTGATCCGGCCGGCGAAATTCAGGAAGTCCGAGAGAATCGAACCGAGTCGATCGACTTCCCTGGCCAATGCATCCACCCGGTCGGTCAGGCGACTGCGATCGCCGTCCGGGACCTCGAGTTCGACGAGATCCTCGCGGAGCAGTTGCGCGTTGAGACCCACCGTCGACAACGGGTTCTTGATCTCGTGCGCAAGCCCGCTGGTCATGGAACCGATTTCAGCCAGACGCTGCGTGTGCCGCGCCTCGCGTTCGGCTTCCCGTGCCCGGTGCGTCGAGCGACGAAGCAGCACGATAAGCCCGGGCATCGCGATGACGATGCCGAGCACGACGCCAATGCCCAGCCACAGTGGGATCACTGGTCTGCTCCATCCCGCGTTGGATCACCGGGCCGGGACCGATCAGGCCTCGACGGCTTCCTCCGCGTTTTCCTCGCTGCCGGCAGCCTCCTCCTTCAGGAGAACCTTCCTGGAAAGCTTGATCCGACCGCTGTCATCGACATTGATGACCTTGACACGGATGGTGTCACCGACCTTGACGACATCCTCGACGTTCTTGACGAAGCCGTCATCGAGTTCGGAAATGTGACACATGCCATCCGTCCCGGGAACGAGTTCGACGAATGCACCGAAGTCCTTCGTCGAGACGACCTTGCCATCGTAGATGGTCCCGACGCGGATCTCGGCACAGAGCGCCTCGACCTCGGCCAGGGCGGCCCGTCCAGCCGTGCCGCCGATGGCGGCGATGGTGACCGTTCCGTCGTTGTCGACGTCGACCGTCGCACCGGTCCGTTCCTGGATGCTTCGGATCGTCTTGCCACCCGGACCGATGAGTTTCCCGATCTTGTCGGGATCGATCTGGAGCTGGAGGAGCTTCGGAGCGAACTCCGAGGTGTCCTCACGCGGCTTCGGGATGATGCCTTCCATCGTCTCGATGATCTGCAGGCGACCTTCGCGGGCCTGCTCGAAGATGAGCTTGAGCTCGTCGAACCAGAGTCCACGGGCCTTGAGGTCCAGCTGGATCCCGGTGATGCCCTCGCGGGTTCCCGACACCTTGAAGTCCATGTCGCCGAAGAAGTCCTCTTCGCCGATGATGTCCGTCACGTGAATCACCTTGCCCGAGTCGTTGCTGAAACGACCCACCGAGATGCCCGCACAGGTGTCCTTGATCGGAACACCGGCGTCCATCAGTGCCAGGCAGCCGCCACAGACCGAGGCCATCGAGGATGAGCCGTTCGATTCGGTGATGTCGCTGACAAGGCGGATGGTGTAGGGGAAATCCTCGATGTCCGGGAGGATGCCCATGAGTGAACGCTCCGCCAGGGCACCGTGACCGATTTCACGTCGACCCGGCCCCATGATGCGGCCGGCCTCGCCGACGCAGAACGGCGGGAAGTTGTAGTGGAGATAGAACTTCTTGGCGTACTCGGGCATCAGGCCGTCGACGATCTGCTCGTCCCGGCCGGTACCCAGTGCACAGGAGACGATGCTCTGCGTCTCACCACGCTGGAAGAGCGCCGAGCCGTGCGTCCGGGTGAACATGCTCACCTCGGCGTCGATGGGCCGGATCTCCTTGTACTCGCGGCCATCGGCCCGGATGCCGTCCTCGACGATCAGGGCACGGGTGACCTTCTTCTCGAGGGTCCGGAATGCTTCCTTCGCCGCGGATCGATCCGCTTCGGCCTTCTTGTGGGCCGAGTAGGACGCGTCGTCGCCCGGAACGGGGAAGGCCTCTTCCATCATGCGTTCACGCAGTTCGGCGACCTTGTCGCCGCGATCGTGCTTGCCCTTGATCTGTCGGGCAGCCTTCATCTCGTCCTTTGCGAAAGCGATGACCTTCTCCATGATCTCGTCCGAGGGCAGCGAACTGGAACCAGGACGCTTCTCGGTGGCACCGACCTTCTCCATGAGCTCGTTCTGCATTTCAAGGATGGGCTTGACCCCTTCCTCGTAGCCGAACTCGATGGCCTTGAGCATCGACTCCTCGTCGATCTCGGCGGCACCGACCTCGATCATGTTCACACCATCGGCGTGACCTGAAAGCACGAGGTCCAGGTCGGAATACTCCATCTGGGCATGTGTCGGATTCAGCACGAACTGCTCACCGCTGTCGGTGACGAGTCGGCCGACTCGAACGGTCGCGACGGGGCCCTCGAAGGGGGCGTCCGTGCAGCACAGGGCCGCCGAGGCGCCGGTGCAGGCAAGGACGTCGGTATCGTTCTGCCCGTCATGGCTCATGACCCAGCACTGCAGCTGGACTTCGTCGATGAACCCGTCAGGGAACAACGGACGAATCGGGCGATCGATCATCCGCATGGTGAGAATCTCCTTCTCACCAGGTGCGCCTTCGCGCTTCCTGAATCCACCGGGGAACTTGCCCGATGCGGTCAGTCGCTCGCGGTAATCGCACTGGAGCGGGAAGAAGTCGAGTCCCGGTCGGGGATCCGCACGCATCGCGGTGCAGAGCACCGCTGATTCCGCGTAGCGGGCGATGATCGCCCCACTGGCGAGCTTCGCGACCTTGCCGGTCTCGAAACGAAGCATGCGTCCGCCGATTTCACGTTCTACGAATATGTCTTTCATTGGTTCTGCCTTCATTCTGTTGAGGACGCCCCACCCGTTCAGGGTGTGCAGGTCGGTCCTGGTGATTGATCCGGCATCTCCTGGATCCAGAGGCAGAAGACGGGGCACAGTACCGGTGGGTACTGTCACTCGTCTGCTGCCGCCCGATCGTGCGGAGCCCGGGTACTGTCTGTGCGATTACTTCCTCAAGCCGAGTCGCTTGATCGTATCCCGGTAGGCATCTGGGTTCGTTCGAGACAGGTAGCGGAGCAGCCTGTTTCGCCGCCCAACCATCTGCAGGAGGCCACGCCTGGAGGCGTGGTCCTTCTTGTTGATCTTCAGATGCTCGTTGAGTTCCTCGATCCTGGTCGTCAGGATCGCGATCTGGACCTCGGGGGATCCGGTGTCGGAATCGCTCCGACGGAAATCGCTGATGATCTGGCCCTTTCGTTCGGCCGTAATACTCATGGGGTACATCCCCTCACTTGTTGTTTCTGGCATTTCATATCTGGAAGCGAGGATTGTAGCCCGCCATGGCTCCCCTGTCCACGCATGCAGGACCCTGAGGACCGATGAAATGGCCCTGGCGGGCCGAAAAACGGCGTTCAGGCCTCAATGGGCAGTGCTTGAGGGACTCGAGGCAACGGCCTCACCGGGAGCGAGTTGTCCAAGCCACTCCCTGATCCGGCCACAGCCCTCGGCGATCTGCTCCTCGGACGTGGCGAAACTCATGCGAATATGCCGTGGCCCAGGGCCCAGGAAATCCTCGCCGGGGACGACTGCCACGCCTGTTTCATCAAGCAGGGCCTCGGCGAAGTCGAGTGCTGAATCGATCCGTCGTCCACCCGGGCTTGTCGACCCGAACGTGGAACTGATGTCCGGGAAGATGTAGAAGGCTCCCGTCGGCCTCGGGCAGGTCACCCCGGCCCACTGCTTCACGAGTTCGTGGATGAGGCTCGCCCGCCCGGCGAAGATCCTTCGCATGCGTTCAACCTCCTCGGCACCCTCGGTCAATGCCACCACGACCGCGGGCATCGTGAAGGATGTGATCGACGAGGTCATCTGGCTCTGGAGCTTGTTCATCGCCTTGATGACCGCCCCGTCGCCCCCCGGGGCGCAGGCATAGCCGATTCTCCACCCGGTCATCGCGTAAGCCTTGCTCAGCCCGTTGATCGTCACGACGCGATCCCGCATGGAGGGGAGGGATCCCATCGAGAGATTCGGTTCATCGCCATACACGAGGCGTTCGTAGATCTCGTCACTGACGACGACGACCTGTTCATGTCGCTCGAGCACCTCGGCGATCGCACGAACCTCGTCGGGCGAATACATCGTCCCACATGGATTCGAAGGACTGTTCATCAGCAGGACGCGGGTTGCCGGTGTGATGGCGGCTTCCAGCTGGTCCGGCGTCATCTTGAAGTCCTGCGCGCCTTCGCAGGGAACTTCGACCAGTGTGCCTCCTGCGAGATCGATCATCGGCTTGTACGACACCCATGCAGGCGTGGGAAGGATGACTTCCTGGCCCGGATCAAGCAACGCCTGCAAGGCGAGGAAGACCGTGAACTTCGCACCATTGTTCACCGTGATGTGCGATGCATCGCAGTCGATTCCGTTCTCGTCACGCAACTTGGCGGCGATGGCCTCCCTGACCTCCGGTGTACCCGGCGTCGGTACGTAGTGCGTCATGCCGTCGTGCAGTGCGTCCGTGGCGGCTTCACTGATGAAGGCCGGGGTCGTGAAATCCGGTTCACCTGCACCGAAGCCGATCACGTCCTTCCCCTCGGCCTTCATCGCCCTGACCTTCGCGGTGATGGCGAGAGTCGACGAAGGGGGGATCTGCTTGGCACGTCTGGAAACATCCATGGCGGGGAAGTGTACCTCCATCCCTGCCCGAGGCCCACGCGTCCCGGCAGTCCTGCGGATGGCCGGTGGATGAATGCATCGTTACACTGCCCGGACAGGAGACGCTGGACACGAAAGGGCTCCATGCACTACGAAAACCACCAACCGGTAATCGACGATCTCGAGGCGCGGATCTTGACCATCCGCGACTCTCTTTGACTACGACGAGAAGATCAGCCAGCGAGACGCTCTCCAGGAACGCATGAACGAGGCCGAATTCTGGAACGACCAGGACGCGGCCCAGAAGACCATCGCCCAGTTCAAGCTCCTCAAGGCCCAGACCGACGCCCTCGGCACCGTCATGGCCGAGTTCGACGATGCGAAGGTCGGATATGAACTTGCACGCGAAGAGAACGACTCCGAACTGCTCACGGAAGTCGACGGCCAGCTCCACGACCTCGTCAAGCGGATGGACAAGGTCGAACTCCAGTCCCTCCTGAGCGGCCCGCATGATCACCGCGACTGCTTCGTCTCCATCCAGTCCGGCGACGGCGGGACCGAGGCCGACGACTGGGCCGCGATGCTCGACCGCATGTACAGGAACTTCTGGGACAAGCGAGGATGGAAGTACGAGCAGTTGTCGCAGGTGCATGGAACCGAGGTGGGCATCAGCCAGGTCAGCTACCACCTCAAGGGACCACTCACCTACGGGTACATGAACTGCGAACGTGGCACCCACAGGCTCGCGAGGGTCAGTCCGTTCAACTCGCAGGGGAAACGACAGACCAGTTTCGCCACGGTCGACGTCGTCCCCGAGTTCGATGAAACCAACCTGGAAATCGACGAGAACGATCTCGAGGTCACGTCCTTCGCCCGTTCATCGGGACCAGGCGGACAGAACGTCAACAAGGTCGCATCCGCGATCCGCATCGTGCACAAGCCCACGGGCATCATGGTGGTCTCCTCGACCTACCGTGAGCAGCCCCAGAATCGCCGCCAGGCCATGACGGTCCTGCAGGCGAAACTCGAACAGCTCGAGGAAGAGAAACGCCAGGCCGAACTCGATGCGGCAACAGGCGGAAAGGTCGACCGGGGATGGGGCTCGCAGATACGGAGCTACGTCTTCTACGACAACCGGGTCAAGGACCACAGGACCAGCCACGAGAACGGGAATCCCCAGGCCGTCCTTGACGGCGATCTCGATCCCTTCATCGATGCGGAACTCGTGCGACGACGCAGCGAGCGGGACTGATCACTCGAAGGGAAGCCGGGCGAGATCGACGTTGCCACCGGTGAGAATGATGCCGATCCGATCCCCCGGGACGGAGGCGAACGCATCGGAGAGAATGGCTGCGATCGCCGTGGCGCTGCTGGGCTCGATGATGATCTTCATGCGTTCCCAGGCCAGTCGCATGGCCTCCACGACCGCGCTGTCGTCAACCGTGATGATCTGCTGGAGATGATCGCGAAGAATCGGCCAGGTGAGATCACCCAGGCTCGTCAGGAGGCCGTCGCAGATCGTGTCCGGCCCGGTCTGCGGAATCAACTCCCCCGCAACCAGCGATCGTGCCGCATCGTCCGCTCCCGCGGGCTCGGCCCCGACAAGGGTCGCCGCTGGAAGCATGGCACGTGTCGTGATGCACGACCCGCTCATCAGGCCCCCGCCGCCGACGGGCGCGACGACGACATCGAGTTCTCCGACCTCCTCGATCAGTTCCCGGGCCGCTGTTCCCTGCCCGGCGATGACACGCGGATCGTCATATGGGTGGACCAGGGTCGCCCCCGTCTCCTCGATGACTCCTGCGCATGTCGTTTCACGTGCTTCCAGGGTGGGTTCGCAGGGAACAATCGTGGCCCCATACCCTTCGACGGCCCTGCGCTTGACCTCCGGCGCGCTCGTGGGCATGACGATCCATGCCGGGATGTCCCGTTGACGCGCGGCCAGCGCCAGGGCCTGCGCGTGGTTGCCGCTTGAATGCGTGCAGACTCCCCGCGAAGCGACTTCATCATCCAGTGAACATACGGCATTGGTCGCGCCTCTGAATTTGAATGCACCGACCCGTTGCATGTTCTCGCACTTGAAGAAGAGCGAACGACCACTGAGTTCGTCCAGCGTGCCGCAGGTGAGCACCGGTGTTCGATGGACGCGTCCCGCGATCCGCTCATGGGCGGTCAGGACGTCCTCGAAGGTTGCGGCGTAACCGGTCATTCTTCTCCGAAGACCCGGCGATAGGCCAGCAGCAGGGCGGCCCGCGCCGGATCGACGCCCGCC
>PBMX01000027.1 GCA_002722935.1 Phycisphaerae bacterium
GATGTCGGCATGCCCGGCGATGCCAATGGCGATGGCATAGTCGATGTGAACGACATCCTCGCGGTGATTGGGGCCTGGGGTTCAACCTGCAATGGTTGCACTGAAGACCTTGACGGCAATGGCATCATCGATGTCAACGACCTCCTTTTGGTCATCGCCAGCTGGTAAATCACCACCTCTCAGAGAAGTTCACCCGGCCCGTCCATGCGACGGGCCGGGTTCGTTTTCGGGGGAGAGAAGAACTGCCGGGTTCTGCTATACTGCGTCGTTCCGGGCCAGTAGCTCAGCTGGCTAGAGCGCACCCCTGATAAGGGTGAGGTCGGTGGTTCGAGTCCACTCTGGCCCATTTCCCGGCCCCCGTAAACGCGGGGGTTTTCTACTGGACGTTTCAGGGCACCGTAAGGGACTTCCGGGACATTTCTTGTGGGTTTCCCACTGCTCAAGGGTCCACCTATCATGTGCAATCTGGCCCCACTTCCAGAAAGGGGCACCCAAACACGGACCCCGCTCAAGGATCAAGAAACCATGCCACGTGCCAAGATCAGCATCATCGGAGCCGGCAATGTCGGCGCCACCTGCGCCCACTGGGCTGCCGCCAAGGAACTTGGAGACATCGTCCTCGTCGACATCCCTGACAAGGTCGGCGTCGCACAAGGCAAGGCCCTCGATCTCTCCTGCTCTGCGCCCATAGAACGCTTCGACTCGGAGATCATCGGCACCGCCGACTACAAGGACACCGCGGGCAGTGATGTCGTCATCGTCACCGCAGGCATTCCCCGCAAGCCGGGCATGAGCCGCGACGACCTGATCGCCACGAACGTCAAGATCGTCAAGTCCGTCTCGGAACAGATCGCGACGCATGCACCCGATGCCGTCGTCATCGTCGTGGCCAATCCACTCGATGCCATGGTCTACACCGCCTGGAAGACCACCGGCTTCCCGACCAACCGCATCGTCGGACAGGCCGGCTGCCTCGACGTGGCACGCTTCCGGCACTTCATCGCCGATGCAATCGGCGTCTCCATCGAGGATGTACAGGCGCTGCTGCTGGGCGGACACGGCGACGACATGGTCCCGCTGCCCCGGTACACCAGCGTGCACGGCATTCCCGTTCAGCAGCTCCTTGACGACGAGACCATCACCGCCTGCGTCGATCGAGCCAAGGTCGGCGGCGGCGAAATCGTCAAGCTCATGGGCACCAGTGCCTACTACGCACCCGCCTCGGGCAGCGTGCAGATGGCCGAGGCCATCATCAAGGACAAGAAACGCATCCTTCCCTGCGCGGCCTACTGCGATGCCGAGTACGGCGTCGGCGGCTACTTCGTCGGTGTTCCCTGCATCCTCGGCGCCAACGGTGTCGAACAGGTCATCGAGATCGATCTCGATACGGATGAACAGGCCCTCATGGACGAATCCGTCTCGCACGTGAAGGATCTCGTCGGTGTCGTCCAGGAAACGTTCCCGGAACTGGTCTGAACCCCGTGGCCGGCCGCCTGCTTGAAATCTGGACGGCTCCCGCCGCCGGTGAACCGATGGAATCCCGCGAGGAAGTCCAGGCGTTTGCCGGCAAGGGACTGGAAGGTGACCGCTATTTCAACGGAAGCGGGTCCTGGACAAGCGGTGACCCCGCCGAGCGCGAACTGACCCTGATTGAATCCGAGCAACTGGCCTGGTTCGAAGAGAACACCGGGCAGGTACTCGACCCCTCGGAGTGTCGACGCAACCTGCTTACCAGGGGCATCGCCCTCAATGAACTCGTCGGTGTGCGATTCCACGTCGGCGAGGTCGAGGTGGAGGGCCTGCGGCTCTGCGAGCCGTGCGCCTACCTGCAGGAGAAGACGGGCCTGGACGTGCTGCCGGCCATGGTCGGGCGGTCGGGACTCAACTGCCGCATCATCACGGACGGCACGATCCGACCCGGCGATGTCGTGAGCTGAGTCTTTGCAGGCTTGACCCGCGAGGTGCCGATCTTACGACATGGTCGAACAGGAAACGAACGCCCCTTCGGTCGAGGCCACGGCATACGACGTGTTCATATCGGTGGCCGCAATGGCGTCCATCGCAGTCGTAGGCTGGCTCTTCATGGTCGATCCGAAGTCCGAGGAAGCGAAGCTCCTCAACTACTTCGACTATTTCTTCTGCTTCATCTTCTTCCTCGACTATCTCCGGCAGCTGGCCAGGGCCAAGCACAGGCTTCGATACATCTTCGGGTGGGGACTGCTTGATCTGGGCTCGTCCATCCCCGTCTTCGGTCCGCTTCGAATGCTCAGGGTCGCCCGGCTGATTCGCGTGCTTCGTGCCCTGCGTTCGATCCGCATCCTCCTGCAGGTCTTCCGGAGCGATTACATCGGCGCAGCAATCGTTTCATCCATGACGACCACGATGGGGGGCATCATCCTGGCCTGCTTCGGCGTCCTGCACTATGAATCCCAGGCGCCCGGGGCCACCATCAAGACGGCTGATGATGTCATCTGGTGGGCCATCGTCACCACATCGACCGTCGGCTACGGCGACTACTACCCCGTCACCGCACCCGGGAAGGTCCTCGCGGCGATGGTCATGATTCTCGGCATCGGTCTCTTTGCGACCCTGGCAGGTGCTCTGGCAAGTCGATTGACGGCGATCTCGCGGCCGGAGAACACCAGGTCGATCCACGATCGAATCCACGACCTGCAGCAGCAGAACCATGAACTCCTCAAGAAACTCGAATCACACCTGAAGTCCTGAGCCCGGTTCAGTCCTTCGAGGCGATCATCTCGATCATGTCGACGCAGCGCGTGGCATAGCCTGACTCGTTGTCATACCAACTGACCACCTTGAAGAAGTGATCATTGAGCTCGATGCCCGCCGTCGCATCGTAGATGCTGCTGCGTGGATCACTGATGAAGTCGCTGGAGACGACAGGGTCCTCGGTGTAACCGAGCACGCCGGCCATCGGGCCTTCGGAAGCAGCCTTCATGGCGGCGTTGATGTCCGCGAGGCTGGTCGCCTGCTCGGTCTTGAAGGTCAGGTCGACCACCGAGACATCCGCCGTGGGTACGCGGAAGGCCATCCCGGTGAGCTTGCCCTTTACATCGGGCAGGCACAGTGCGACGGCCTTGGCTGCGCCCGTGCTGGCGGGAATGATGTTCATGTACGCGTTGCGTCCACCCCGCATGTCCTTCTTCGAGGGTCCATCCTGCGTCGGCTGCGTCGCCGTCGCCGCGTGGATGGTCGTCATCAGGCCCTCGGCGAGGCCGAAGGAGTCCATGATCACCTTCGTGATCGGGGCGAGGCAGTTGGTCGTGCAGGAGGCGTTGGAAAGGATGGTGTGGGAGGCAGGGTCGTACTGGCCGCAGTTGACCTTGTGCACGAAGGTCGGAATCTCGTCGGGCGACTTCGTCGGGGCCGAGATCAGGACTCGCTTCGCCCCGGCTTCCAGGTGCTTGGAGGCACCTTCCTTGTTCGTGAAGAGTCCCGTCGACTCGAGGACGTAGTCCACCCCGAGATCGCCCCAGCCCAGATTGGCCGGATCACGCTCGCTGAGGCATTTCGTCGAATGGACATCGCAGACGAGGGACTCGCCATCGGCCCGGACGGCGTGGTCGAATCGACCATGCATGGTGTCGTAGGTGACCAGGTACGCGAGGTTCTCGGCGGGGACCATGTCGTTGATCGCGACGACCTCGATGTCGCCTCGCCGCAGCGCTTCCCTGTAGACAAGGCGTCCGATGCGCCCGAACCCGTTGATGCCAATCCGAATCGCCATGCCAGTTGTCCTTCAGTCAGTAGGGGACTTGGTAACGGCGGGGCGGCCTAGGCGCCTCGCCAGGGAACGTCTTCAACCCCATGCAGGCGATTCGCCGCACGGGCCATTGCAAATAGCAGATCACTGAGCCGGTTGATCCAGTGCATCGCGTGTTCATTCACGGAGTCGCCCTTGCTGAGCGTCACCATGGCCTGCTCGCACCGGCGTGCGGCGTTGCGGGCAAGATGCAGCCTTGCTGCCAGGTCGCATCCCCCGGGAAGAATGAACTGCTTCAACTCGGCGTTGTCACCGTCGATCTCGTCGATCCAGGATTCCGCCTGCGTCACGTCATCGACCGTCAGCCGACGGATCTTCGATTCATGCTCCGTGCCGGTGGGCGTCGCCAGGTCCGACCCGAGATCGAACAACCGGGACTGGAGACTGGCCAGGATCTCGGCGAGACGTGCATCGGTGTCATCGCATGCGGCGGCGGCAAGGCCAAGGGCCGCATTCGTCTCGTCGGCTGCTCCATAGGCCTGGACACGCGCGTCATCCTTGGAGACACGAGGCCCTCCGAAGAGGCCGGTCGTTCCATCATCACCTGTCTTGGTATAGAGGCGGAACATGTAAAGAGCGTACCAAGAAGGGTACGTGGACCTATTCCAGGGCGGCAACGCCGGAAATGATCTCCGTCAGCTCCGTTGTGATCTGGCTCTGGCGGGCCCTGTTGAACTTCTGCTTGAGGATTCGACCGAAATCCTTGGCATTCTCGGTGGCCGCCTTCATGGCGATCATCCGCATGATCTGCTCGCTGACGACTGCGTCGTTGAACGCCTGGAAGAGGACGGTCTTCGCCATCAGGGGGAGGAGATCGTCAAGAAGCTCGTCGATGGACGGTGCAAAATCATAGACCACCGTGGGTCCTTCGGACGTCTCCTGGGAATCGGTTGTCGCCTCGGGACGCGTCATTGGAAGCAGCTGCATCAGTTCAGAAGTCTGCCTGGCGTTGGAGATGAAGTGCATTGAGGCGATGCGAACCGCATCGTAGTCGCCGGACATGTAGCGACGAATGAAGGATGAGGCGATCTTCTCGACTTCTTCGTAGGCCGGGACGTCCCCGAGCGAGTGCTTCGCAGCGACCTCGATCTTCTGGAAGCGGAAGAAGTTGGCGGCCTTCTTGCCCGCAACTTCGATGTCGAGCTCGACTCCACGTTCACGGCAGTCCCGGACATGGCCGATGGCCGTCTTCAGGACGTTGCCGTTGTAGGCTCCGCAGAGGCCTCGGTCGGAGGAGATCACGAGCAGCAGTTCACGGTTCCTGGTCTCGCCGGGCCCGTTGATCAGTGGAGAGTTGTAGTCCGATGCGGAAGAGGACACCTCGTGAACGAGTTCACGAATGCGCTCCGTGTAGGGCTTGGTCGAGGCAGCCCGATTCGCGGCAGCAGTGAATTTCGCCGTGGCGATCATCTGCATCGTCTTCGTGATGCGACCGATCGTCTTGACCGCCGACATTCGTTTCTTGATGACACGTAACTGGGCCATGGGGGCGAAATGGTATCAAAAACACGCCCCGGGTGGTCATTTCCGGGGCCCTGCACCAAGGCGCAGGCCGTCCCAGGCCAGCCGCATGCCCTCCGGAAGCGAGGCATCCACCTCGGCGTGGGATATCTCGTGTGCCATGTGGATGAACCATGTCTCCCCGGCACCGATCTCCGAGGCCATGGCGACCGCCTGGTCGACCGTCATGTGGGTCGGGTGGTGTCGATGGCGAAGCATGTCCAGGAAGAGGGTACGAACGCCATCGAGCAGTCCGAGGCTCTCCGGTGGAATGCTCGATGCGTCGGTACACCAGGCGAGCGGAAGGATGCTGTCCACCGGAGGTGTTTCGAGGTGATCAAGGCGAAATCCGAGAATGGGCAGCCGGCCATGGTCCACTCGAAAGGGCGTGATCTTCAGTCCATGGAACTCGACGGGGTCGCCCGGCTGCAGGAGGTGGGGAAGGAGCGTGGCGACGAACGAGGGATTCGCGTTGCGCTCGGATTCGAATATGTGCGGGTGCACTCGCCGGACATGCTCCATGCTCCTCGACTCCGCATGGATCGGGATCGGCTCCTTCATCACGGCGTTGAACCGCCGCACCTCATCGAGACCGAAGAGATGGTCGACGTGGTGGTGGGTGTAGAAGATGCCGTCGCATCTCCTGATGCCCTCCCGGAGGACCTGCTGCCGCAGGTCGGGCGAGGTGTCCAACAGGAGCACGCGTTCCCGACCGCTCGAATCGGTGAAACATGCGGCCGCGCTCGTTCGTGTCCGCACGTCACGAGGATCGTCCGAACAACATGTTGCGCAGTCGCACCCGATGGCGGGAACCCCGGCGGAGGTGCCGGAACCGAGCACGATGAACTCGAATGCGGACTCAGGCATGGGCCTTGCTGTCCACGCAGCCCGACAGCCTGATGACCGTACGCATCGTCGTGCCCTGCAGCAGGAGTGTGATCAGGACGACCCCGAAGATTGTCGGCAGCATGAAGTTCTTCAACTCCGGCGAAACGCCCGTGTAGCTCGCCGGAAGCGTCAGGACCAGCGCCAATGTGACGCAACCCCTCAAACCGGACCAGAAGACGACATGGGACGCGCCCCTCGGCCAGGCCTTCCCGTAGGAAATACCCGCCGGGTAGACGACGATCGCCCGCGACAGCAACATCGCCAGGTAGACGAAGCCGATGGCCATCATCACGTTGCCGTCGACTAGTTTCTCGATCCCGATGAACTGGAGTTCGATTCCGACGAGCAGGAAGATCAGCGAGTTGATGATGTAGTCGATCGACTCCCAGAATGTCGAGATGGTCTGGATCGAATCATCGGCGTTCTCGTCGTGCCACCTCGTCGCCCCGACGATGATGCCGGCGATGATGACGGCGGCCACGCCTGACACGCTTTCCGCGGAGGCGATGATGAAGGAGCCGTAGGCCAGGACCACCGTGATCGCGTTCTCCAGCACCGGGTCGCGGGACCATCGCATCAGCATGACGGCGGCCCAGCCGAGGAGGCCGCCGATGAGCAGGCCAACCGAGCTGTATGTCAGGAAGGTCAGTGCTCCGTTCCAGACGGCATCCATCAGGCCCTCGGTGTCGTTGACGACCTCCGTCGTGAAGATGGAATCGACTGCATCCTCGACCACCTCGACCGGCGATTCGTGCTGCTGCGGAGGCGGGACATCCGCTTTCTCATGCATGTAGTTCATGCCGGTGAAGATCGCGCCCGAGAGGAGAAAGAAGAGGGTGACGGCGATGCCGTCATTGAACAGGCTTTCCCCCTCGATGACCGTCCGCACGCGTACGGGTATCCCGATGCTCTTGATGGCGGCAATGACCGATACCGGGTCGGTCGGCGAGAGCATCGCCCCGAACATGAAGGCGGCGACCCAGAGGAAATTCTCCGAGATCATGTCCGTTGTCAGAAAATAGCGGATGACGACCCCGACGAAGACCGTCGTCACCAGGGTCCCCAACGCCGTCACGATGACGACGGAGAGCCAGTTCCTCCCGAGTGACTTGAGGTTGATTCTCAGTCCGGCGTGGAACAGAATCGGCGGCAGCACGATGTAGAAGACGAGATGGGGGCCGAGGGCGGCCCCTTCCGGAGCCGCCTTGAAGAAGGCGACCACGAGGCCTGCCACCACGAGGGCGACCGTGTAGGGCATCTTCAGCTTCTTGCTGACGACGCCGACACAGACCGCCAGTGTCAGGAGAAGCGTGAAGAGAATGATCGAACCGGAAACGGTGTGTGGATCAGCCAGCGGGTCGGCGGCCCCCTTGTCTGCGACTGCAAGCAGTGTCGGGATGAGGCCCTGCAGCATCATGAACGAAAGGATACGCGAATGCCCATCGGCCGGCGGGTATCAGGAGGTGGCCAGCCCGGCTGCCAATTCCGCGCACAGGCGGACTCCGAAGCCGGTGGGTCCCGTGGCGAACAGGTCCGTGTCCTTCTCGATGGTGGCGGTCCCGGCAATGTCCAGGTGGCACCAGGGAACCTCTTCATCAACGAAATAGCTCAGGAAGGCCGCTCCCTGAATCGGATGCGCATTGCGACTCGGTGCGGAGTTCCAGAGATCCGCATGACGCGATCGCATGAACTGTCGATGGGATTCCCACAGCGGCATGCGCCAGACCTTCTCACCCGATGCTTCGGACGCCGCTTCGATGCTTCGTCGAAGCGTGCGGTCGTTGCACCACATGCCGGCACAGAAGTGGCCGAGGCCGACGACGACACCTCCCGTCAACGTCGCGAGATCGACGATGCGCGTCGGCTTGAGCTTGGCGCATGAATACGCAAGGGCGTCGGCGAGCACGAGACGCCCCTCGGCATCCGTGTTGGTGACCTCGACGGTCACCCCGTTGCTGATTGTGATGATGTCGTCGGGACGATAGGCCACGTCGCTGACCATGTTCTCGGCGCAGGGCAGAACGCCGAACACGCGAACCGACGGTTTCAAGGCCGCGATTGCCTGCATGGCCCCGAAGACGGCCGCCCCGCCGCACATGTCGTATTTCATTCCCTTCATGCCGTTGCCGGTCTTCAGGGAATAACCGCCGGTGTCGTAGGTGATGGTCTTCCCGACGAGCACGAGTCGTTCATCCGTCCTGGGTTTCGCCGGACGATGCTCGAGAATGACCAGGCACGGCTTCTGGGCCGAACCTTGTCCCACGGCGAGGAGTCCACCCATGCCCAGCTTCCGTGCTTCGGCGACCCCGATGACCCGACAGTGCAGGCCGGTGGACCGGGCGAGTTTCCGGGCTCGCGACGCGACCCACCCCGGATGGCAGATGTTCGGTGTCGTGGCCGCCAGTTCCCTTGCCGCATTGACGGCTTCCGCGAGGATGAGCCCTCGACGAAGGCCTGCGCGAACATCCGAACATCCCGAAGTCAGTACGAGGCTGCCTGCAGCGGGGGCTGCATCGCCGGCGGACCCACGGTGACTCGTGTACGCCCAGTTGGAGAGGCCCATGCCCTCGGCGAATGCCTGTCCAATCTCCTCCGACGAACCGATGCTGCCGGGTACGGTCATATCCACTTCAATCGAAGCTGCAGCGTCACCACGACGTTCCAGTTCGGCCCGGACATGGGCGCCGGCTGAACGAATGCACTCCATGGTGGCTGACGACTTGTCACCAAGACCGATGACCAGCACCTGGCCCGATGCGGAAACCGTTCCGGCGTTGCCTGAGAATCCGGGAGCCTTGATGGCCGTGCTGATGTCGCCATCCATGGCCTCTTCGAGCTCTCTGAGGGCCGCAGGCCGGCTTCGAGTGGATTGGAAGATGCCGACAACGAGTGTCGAACGGCGGGGGGATCCGGTGCGAATGGTGCGATACACGCGAGGCTCCGTTGCTGGTGTTGAAGGAGTGGGAAAGCGTCGTGGTACTGTATCGACGCATGAGCATTCCTCGCGTCATTGATTCCAGCTGCAACAGGTTGTCCGAGGCCCTTCGGGTCATGGAGGATCTCGCCAGGTTCATCCTCGATGACCGGGAACTGGCCGCGGCATTGAAGGAGATGCGGCACGCGTGCAGGTCGTGGGATGCACGCTTCCCCTCCGGATGGTTGATCGCGCACAGGGATGCCGGGAATGACGTTGGAACAGCGACAAGCACGACCTCGGAACAGTCTCGATCGGGACCATTGGACATCGCCGTTGCAGCAGGCAACCGGGCGGCGGAAGCCCTTCGCAGCATCGAGGAGTGCGTCAAGACGATCGATGCGGACCTCGCCGCGGAGTGCGAGGCGACGAGATATCGACTCTATGACCTGGATGCACGGCTTCGCCGTCGCCTCTCGCCACGTCAACGCCGGCAATGGGCCGTCTGCCTGCTGCTGACGGAATCGGCCTGTCGCCGGGACTGGTTGACGACCGCGAGCGAGGCCGTCCGTGGTGGAGTCGATTGCATCCAGCTGCGCGAAAAAGACCTCCCTGACCGGGTCCTCCTGGACAGGACTCGCAGGTTGATGGACATGGCGCACCAGCATGGATGCAGCGTCATCGTCAATGACAGGGTCGACGTGGCTCTTGCAGCCGAGGCCGACGGCGTGCATCTCGGGCAGGATGACATGGCCCTTGCCGATGCCCGCCGTTGCGTCGGCAACGACCTGCTCATCGGGATCAGTACGCATGGAGCCGATGAGGCGGATGCAGCCGTCCTTGCAGGGGCGGACTACTGCGGTGTCGGACCGATGTTCCTGGGCAATACGCGTCCGGAACTCGAGCCGGCCGGGCCGGGACGGCTCATTGAATTCCTTGAGCGACACCCCGGAACACCGCACCTGGCAATCGGTGGGGTGACACCGGAGGGAGCACGGGTTCTTGGGGCGGCTGGATGCCGTGGTATTGCCGCCTGCGAATCCATCTGTGGAAGCGAGGACCCGGCCGGAATCGTCGAGATGCTCCGGGAATCCATGCAGGCCAATGTCGAAGCGGGTGGTTCGCCGGCCTAGCAGGTCGCCTCGCCGCATGAGCCGATGGAGTCGATCTTGCGGACCCTGGCCTCATGCCTTCCGCCCTCGAACTCCGTGGAAAGCCACGTATCGAGCAGCGAACACATCGTCGGAACATCGAGGCAGGAAGCTCCCATGCAGAGCACGTTCGCATCGTTGTGTCTCCGGCTCATTTCCGCAGCCGTTGGATCGGCGACCAGGGCCGCGCGGACACCTCGGACGCGATTGGCCGCCATCGACATTCCGATTCCACTCCCGCAGACGAGGACTCCCACGTCGGCTCCTCCATCGAGGATGGAGTTCGTCACCTCCTCGGCCGCATCCGGGTAATCGACCGGCTGCTCCAGGTCCTCGGGTCTGGCCACGATGTTGACCTCGTGTCCTGCAGAAACCAGGTGCTTCTTGAGGGCATCGACGACATCATGGCCCCTGTGATCGGAAGCGATGGAAATTGTTCGGTTCTTCACGGCTGCTCGTCCTCGCTGTTCAGCAATGCTTCCAGTCGTTCAGGAATGAGTGACATCAGGCGTTCGCCAAGAGAATCATAGGTCGACTGACCCATCCCGATGGGATCCGGCAGTTCACCATCCGGATCAAGCGGCTGGATTTTCGAGGATGCCTTCGGATCGTCTTCCACAAGTGCCCTGGCTGCTCGAACGTGTGAAGTCGTCATGCCCAGGACAAGGGTGGCTTTCCTGATCATTTCGGCGGTGAGACATGACGACTGGCCCTCGTGGGGGATCCCCATGCGATCCAGCGTCTCCATGGTCTCCAGAGACGGCATGGCTCCATCGAAGGCGGCGACTCCGGCGGAAGCGATGAAGAAATCGTCCTTTCCGCTCATGAGATGCCTGCAGATGGCTTCAGCCATGGGACTGCGACATGTATTCCCTGTACAGATGAAGAGGATTGTTTTCATCCACTCTGCCCTCTGGGTCAAGCCGGATGATACTTGATGGGGGGGAGATTCCCTCCCGGGTTGCAATCGACTCGTCCTTCCTGTTGAATGCGACATGATTGAAGAGGAAACAGGGTGGTCTTCCCGCCCAATTGGAGCCAGCAAGGTGGAATTCATATCCGAGGGTGAAGTGGCCGAACTCCTGCAGAGCCATGGGATCACCCAGGTCTCAGAGGATGAGGATCACGTCTACTGCCGCATGGGTGACGAGGCTGCGTCGCACCATGTGCATCTCTGCGTACCGGATGCGGAAAGTGAACCGAGGGAAGGCGCACAGGTCTACCAGATCGAGGCTGATCGGATGGAGTCCGTGTTGAACCATGTGCTCCACAAGCTCCATCACAACCAGTTCATTCTCATTCCCGTCGGCAAGTGGCGAAGCATCTTCGATGCCGTCGCATTCAGCCTTGCGGAGAACGAGGAATGGCAGGCGATCGATGCCGCGGCAACGGTCGAACTCAACACCCGTGATCCGCTTCTTGCGGATGCAGGCGATCTCCACCTGCTCTGTGATCTCGTCGGTGCCATCATCCGCGATTCGGAAACTCCCGATCACGGTCTCATGATGATCACGGCCGGAGTTCCTGTCGTTCTTGAACTCGTGTCGGCCGATGTCGTCCGAATGAGTTTCGGCAACCAGGCGGTAGCGGAGGAGGTTGCCGAGGCGTTCACCTCCTGATCGAGAACGTCGACGGACACACTCCGCCCAATGACCCGAGAAGAACCTGTCAGACCGAAATCCCTGGCGACGCTCATGCAGCGTGCGGCATGTGAACTGGATTCAGGGGCATGGTTCAAGGCCGAACGTCTCGCCGATGAAGCCCTGCAGGTCGCCAGAACCCGTGAAGACTGGGCTGGGATGATCGAACTCATCGACATCATCCAGGCTGCTCGCCTGGGCCGACGCGATCCCTCGCTGGTAAAGGGGCCTGTCAACGTGATTGATGAGGCCTACGAGGAGGGGCGGGTCCTGGAAGCGGGTCGATGGCTGGTCCAACCTCCGCTGGTGGGTGCCGATGCAAGGCGACTGAGGGTTTCAACGCTCGAGGCGGACGTGCCGGTCCTTGTGCTGTGCCGTGAGCCGACGACCCAGGCCGGACTGGTTCCACTTGTCGCGATCGCTCCGGGGTCGACGATCAGGACGAAGGTGAAGCCGCCGACCAACGATCGCAAGCCGACGGCCACGTGGTTTCAATCGGGATTGAATGCGCTTGGCCTGGCCGCAATCGAAATGATCGATCCCGGGCTGGCGGTGGACCGACGCATCGATGCGTTGCTTGGTGCACTCGATGCCGTTCCCGACTCCGATGGGCTTCACGACGCACTGCTGGAAGCATGCAACGAGGCGGCGAGCCAGGCTGATTGAACCCCTTCGTGCGGTCCCTGGATGTCCACGACGATCCAAGGTGTATCATCTCCAGTGGAATGACCGAAACAAGCACCGAAACCACCGGGATGCAGCTGGATGAAGAGATCCAGGCCCAGTTGCATGGCGGGTACAGGATGCGCGCGATCCTCATTGCACTCGTGTGCCTGGTCCTGGGCCTCTGGGGCATCTACGACTACGTCTACGCGATCCCGCAGCAGCAGCAAGGTGCCGATCGAAGGGATCTCGCCCAGGAAATGAAGGTGGTCATCGATGCCCACGCGGATCGAACGGCCACACTCGAGATGTACCAGGCGGCGATGGATCACGTCAACTCCGAACTCATGTCGAGCGCCTACCAGGGTGCAATCATCACGGGGGTGGATTCCGATATCACCTCCAGCGAAGGGTGGCACGCCGCTCTGGCCACCTGGAAAGCGGCCCTTGAATCGATGCAGCAGGAAACGGGGGTCACGAGCCAGGCTCTTGAACTCGATGAACGTGCGAAGAGTGAAATCGAACGGGCAAACACCGCCTATGGTGATGTGCAGGCTCCATCGGCCTACGACAGGCCGATCCAGTGGATGTTCATCCTGTCGCTTCTCTTCGTTCCCTTCTACGTCCGCCAGTTGATGGTCCATCAAGGGAGGACCTATGCACTTGACCGGGACGGCAACTTCCACGGCCCCGGCGGCATCATCAAGGCGGAGGAGATCGCGGACATCGACATGAGCCGCTGGATGAAGAAATCCATCGCGGTCCTGGTAGATGCCGACGGAAACCGGACGACGCTTGATGCGTACATCTACAGGAATCTCGACATGATCATCGGCGCGATCGCCCACCGGCTTCGCCCGGACGAATGGACGATGGATGCCAAGGTCGTCAAGGTGGCATCGTCGCCGGATGATGCTGAACAGGACTAGGGAGCCGGATCAGGCGGGACGTGCATGGCGCTGCTTCAAGCAAACAACCTGGTCAAGAGCTACTCCGGCAGGCGTGTCGTGGATGACGTCTCCTTCGAGGTCAATGACGGTGAAATCGTCGGGCTCCTCGGTCGTAACGGAGCCGGAAAGACGACGTCGTTCAGGATGGTCATCGGGATGATCTCACCTGAAGGAGGGAGCGTTCGATTCGACGACGAGGATGTGACCGGTCTCGCGATGTACCAGCATGCGAGGAGGGGCATCGGGTATCTCAGCCAGGAGCCGAGCGTCTTCCAGCGATTGAGCGTCAAGGACAACCTCCTGGCCATTCTCGAGACGACGGATCTCGACAAGGCCGGCCAGGTGGAACGATGCCGTGAACTGCTCGAGCAGTTCGGCCTTGAACACAAGGCCGGCGAGCAGGCGAGGACCTGCTCGGGTGGAGAACGACGACGACTTGAAATCGCGCGTGCGATGGTGACCCGGCCCCGACTGCTCCTCCTTGACGAGCCGTTCGCCGCCGTGGATCCTCACACCGTCGAGGAATTGCAGGCTGAAGTGAAGAAGCTCGCTACGCAGGGAATCGCCGTCCTGGTGACCGATCACAATGTGCAGCAGACGCTTCGAATCTGTGATCGAGCGTACATCATCCATTCGGGGAAGAACCTGCGGGATGGAGATCCACGTTCGATCATCAATGATCCGGTCGTCAAGGAGGCATACCTCGCCTCGACGTTCAGAGGAGACGAGTTCGACTGAAGTCGTGCTAGGGTGTGTACATGCGGATTCGACTCCTCTTTCTGGCCATTCTGCTGCTCGCTCCCGCCGGATGCGTCCGACGAACACTGCAGATCACGAGCGAGCCGCCGGGAGCCCTGGTCTGGGTCAACCATCGTGAGGTGGGCAGGACACCGCTGGAGATCGATTTCACCTACTACGGAACCTACGACGTGCAGCTCTCGCGAGAGGGACATGAACCCGTCCTGACTTCAGCGGACGCCTCGCCTCCGGCCTGGGACGTCATCGGGCTCGACTTCATATTCGATGTCGCCCCGTTCCAGTCGCACAGCAAGGTCCAATGGCATTTCGACCTCGAGGAACGAGATGGCGACCTCGACGCCCTCGTTGAACGGGCAAGGGAACTTCGATCGCGGGTCGCACCCCAGGTGGCCATGACCAGCGTCACTCTTGGTCGTGATGGACTCCCCGAAGAGGTCCAGGATGGCGACAAATCGGGCGAAATGAACAAATAACGACGGGCGAGCCCGTGTTTCTCGACGTCGATGGGCCAGCGGATCAATAATGACGTATTCCGGTCCTGATGGACATGGAACTGGAGGTGAACCATGCACAGATCTACCTGTCCCGCCGTCCTGGTGTCCTGCCTTCTCCTGGCTGTCGTCGCCAGCGGAAGCCTGCTTGAGAGCGATGACGCCCCCACACCGGACACGTCGAGTGAAGAACGAGCGAGGTTGCAGCTGGATCCCGAACTCGACGAACACTCGAGCCGGGCCGAACTGTGGAACGAGCTCGTGAAGACGGCCATCAATGCATCCGAACTTCGACAGGAACTGTCCAGGGAACGGGTGCGATCGGCGCAGATCGAACGGGAACTCGATGATCTTCGACAGTTCATTCTCGACCACGAGGAGTTCGGTCCAGACTACGAGGAGTACGAGAACATCCGTTCGATCGCCGAACGCGAATTGCGCCTCCGCGCAGCGAAGGAACGTCGTGCGAAGCTGGATGCCCAGCGGAAGGTGCGCCTCGCCGAGGCCGAGCGACGTCGCGACCTGGAAGAGGCTGCACGACTGGAAGCGGAACGAGACAAGCACTACTCGCAACTCGGATTCGGCCCCATCGGCCTCGACATCTACCTTGGACGATCCTCCTACTTCTACGCCCCGACGGATGTTTCACAATCCCAGGTCGTCTACAACCCTTCTCTGCCATCCTCCGCAGGAGCCTCGGTCGAGTCGGAGATCAACTACAGCGAGATGACCATTTCGGGCAGTTTCCTGAATGCGGCGTCCATCACCCGGAACGTCGGCATCGCCATTACATTCTTCGATGAACATGGAAACCAGGTCGGAGCGGAGATCATCCACGTGGAGAATGCGCGATCGAACGTTCCCTATCCCTTCACGTCGAAGATCCAGATGGCACTGAACCGGCCGTTTACAACCCACTCCTCCTACGTGCTCTATGCCGATCCTGTCCAGTAGGAAGCCCACGCGTCGAAACATGTTTCCACTGGCCATCATCGGGCTGGCCGTTGGAATATGGCTCTGGAGTGCACGCCAGCAGGAACTGGTCGATGCATCGGTCGCCGCGACGATCCAGGAGGCGGCTTCAGCGGCATGCAACCGTGCAGCCATGCCCGTGGCGATCTCATGGCCGGCGCCCGACCTCAAATCCGGATTCGTGTCATCCATCCAGGCTGGGTGTGAACAGGCCCGGCAGGTCCCGGGCGGGTTCGACGTGCAGGTCACCCGGGGAGACCTGGAGGAGGCGGATGGGCACGCCACGCATCTGGCCCTCGTCCTGCTTGGCGGGCAGCCGGCCCTGCGTCTTCGGTTGATTGTCCTTGATGAGGACCATCTGACGGTGATCGGCTGGTCGAAACCCTGACGAGGGTATCCTGTGGATTCGATGGACGTCTGGCTCAATGGACAACTTGTTCCCTCCGACGAGGCGAAGGTGGCGGTCTTCGACGCAGGGTTTCAGCATGGCGTGGGTCTGTTCGAAACCCTGTGTGTCTACAACGGCCGGCCCTTCCGGCCGATGGAGCATGCCGAGCGCATCGTCGCCTCGGCGAGACAACTTCGATTGAGCGAGAAGATTCAGGTCGAACCCCTCATCAAGGCGATTGAGCAGGCCGTCGCGCACAACAAGGTCGATCGTGCCCGTGTCCGCCTCACCATCACGGGGGGAAACCTCAACATGCTCCAGGCCGGGAATCCCGGTGAACATGACCCGACCATCCTCGTCGTGGTGCAGCCGCCGACACCCTACCCCGACGCCTTCTTTGAAAAGGGCATCGGTGTCACGATCGCCCCGGGGCGATTGTCTCCCTGGCTGCCCAGCGCCGGACACAAGACGCTGGATTACTGGAGTCGCATCCTCGCCCTCCAGGAGGCGGCTGCATGCCGTGCCGGCGAATCGCTCTGGCTGACGCCCGATGCGAACGTCGCCTGCGGATCAGTCAGCAATGTGTTCATCGTTCGCGACGACACCCTTCTGACGCCACCCTCTCGTACGGAGGCGCCCGCGGACTCTCCTTCGCCCGTGTTGCCGGGTGTGACTCGCGCAGCGATCCTAGAACTGGCTGCGGGACGACGCATCGAGCGGCGGAACATCTCGCTTGATGATCTCATCGGTGCCGACGAACTCTTCCTCACGAACTCCAGCTGGCAGGTGCTCCCCGTGACGTCACTGCTTCTTCGCACGAAGAAGGGTGACGAGGAGGAATCGATCGGTCTCGAGCAACGGCCGATCGGGGAGGATGGAAGCGTCGGCCCGGTCACGAGTGACCTGAGAACGGCCCTGCTGGCCCTGATCGACCGAGAGACCTCCTCCTGAACCGCGTTTTCGCGCACCGGGAGGGCTACAATGGCCTCCATGGAAACCCCGCCGCAATTCCGCTTCATGTCACCCGGCAGTGCAAGGGCGGCCGAGGCGTTTCGTCGAATCAACCAGCAGCCCAGCTGGGTGATGAAAGCAGCCGCGCTGGCATTTCTCATCGTGTTCGGGCTGCCGATCCTCCTGCTGCTGGTGCTGGCGGCCATCGCGGCAAGCGTGGTCTTCGCGATCCTGGGCCTCTTCAACGCACTCGTGGGCGGAGCCAAGAGCCGGCGTGGACCGGAGGCCAAGCGAAGGAATGTACGAGTCATCAACAGGGACTGAGCCGACCCCGGCCCGACGGCGGGGAGGTACCCTGTAGAGATGCCATTCGCCCACCTCCACCTGCACACCGAGTATTCACTGCTTGACGGCGGGAACCGGATCGATCGGCTCATGGACAGGGTTGCCGAGCTTGGCATGACCTCCGTGGCGATCACGGATCATGGAAACCTGTTCGGGTGCATCGAGTTCTATCACGCCGCGAAGAAGCGGAACCTGAAACCGATTCTCGGTATCGAAGCCTACGTGGCTCATGGAAGCAGGCACGAACGAGGTGGGGGCAACACGAGTCCCGGCAAGGCCGGTGGGCACCACCTCGTACTCCTTGCGGAGAACGACATCGGCTGGTCGAACCTGTTGAAACTCAGCAGCGACGCCTACCTTGAAGGCTTCTACTACAAGCCGCGGATGGATCACGAGACCCTCCAGCAGTGGGGCGAGGGCCTGATCGCCATCAACGGTCATCTCGGCAGTTCTCTGGCCGATTCACTGACGAAGTTCCATGAAACCGGACAGGACCAGTACTGGGACGAGGCCGTGGCGGAAGCGACCTGGCATGCTCGCACGTTCGGGCCCAATGCGGATGGAGCTCCCTGTTTCTTCGTCGAGTTGCAGCGAAATGGAGTGAAGGAACAGGAGGACATCAATCCACTGCTCGTCAGGCTTGCACGGGAACTGGAACTGCCCCTCGTCTGTGACAATGACGTGCACTTCCTCGGGGCGGATGATCACGATGTCCACGACACCCTCTGCTGCATCTCGATGCAGAAGATGAAGGAGGATGAGCAGAGGCTCAGGTACCCGACCGACATCTACCTCAAGGATCACGAGCAGATGGCGGCCCTGTTCGAGGACCTGCCGGAGGCGATTGAATCCGCTTCCAGCATCGCGGATCGATGCCATGTCGAGCTTGATTTCGACGCATCCCATGTCCCCCTGGTCCGTGCCAACGGGCCCGAGGAACTGCCTTCGTACGACGGGGATGGGCTGACCGAGTGGTTCTCAGGCTGCTGCAGTCTCTTCGAGCTGCTTCCATACGACGCATCGGTCGATCCCGGCGTCAGCACCGATGACGTGCAACGTGAATGTGACAGCGCCCTGAGGATGCTCTGTGAAGCAGGGCTCACGTGGAGATACGGCATCGACGGTGTCACCGACGAGATTCGTGAACGGTGTGATCGTGAACTGGGCATTCTCGAGAGCAAGCGCATCAGCGCCTACTTCCTGATCTGCTGGGACTTCGTCACCTGGGCGAGGCAGCGCGGTATCCCGGCAAACGCCAGGGGCAGCGGCGTGGGAACGATGGTCGGCTACGTCCTCGGGCTTTCGAACGCATGCCCGGTGGAATATGGTCTGCTGTTCGAACGCTTCACCGACCCCGATCGAAGCGAGTATCCCGACATCGACATCGATATCTGCCAGGACGGTCGGGCGGATGTGATCAACTACGTCCGGGAGAAGTACGGCCACGTCGCGCAGATCATCACGTTCGGTCGCCTGAAGGCTCGCGCCGCCATCAAGGACGTCGCCCGGGTGCATGGACTCAGTGCCCAGGAGGGACAGCGCCTTGCAAACCTCATTCCGAGCGAACTGAACATCACGATCGATGACGCCCTCGATCGTGAGCCCGATCTCGTGACCGAGTGTCAGCAGAATCCCGTCGTCCGGAGGGTCATCGACCAGGCGCAGGCCCTCGAGAATCATGCCCGGCACGCCGGTGTCCACGCCGCCGGAGTCGTGATCGCCACCCAGCCACTGGACACGATTGTTCCGCTCTGCCGCGCAACGGGCAGTGATGATGTCATGACCCAGTGGGATGGACCGACCTGTGAATCCGTCGGTCTGCTGAAGATGGATTTCCTCGGCCTGAGAACGCTTTCCACCATCGAGCTCGCTCGAAAGCACATCCGCGAACAGTTCTCCGACGAGGAGATCTGGAGGGCGGTGGGCAGGGAGCCGGGGGACGGACCTCACCCCCTGGATCTCGATCGGCTCAACTACGACGACCAGACCGTGCTGGACATTTTCCGCAGAGGTGACACCTCCGGGATCTTCCAGTTCGAATCATCCGGAATGAGGCGACTGCTCCGTGACATGGTCCCGGATCGACTGCTGGACCTCATCGCAGCCAACGCCCTCTACAGGCCCGGTCCGATGGCCCTCATGTCCGACTACTGCGAGCGGAAGCACGGAGCCAAGAAGCCCGAGGCCATCCATCCCGTCGTCGACCAGTTCACGATGGAAACCTATGGAATCATGATCTACCAGGAGCAGGTCATGCAGATCCTCCATGGTCTCGGTGACGTACCGCTTCGAGACGCCTATTCGCTGATCAAGGCGATCAGCAAGAAGAAGAAGAAGGTCATCGAGGCCCAGCGTGTCGTCTTCCTCGCCGGCGCGGGGGCCAAGGGCATGGAGCAGGACAGGGCGAACGAACTCTACGACCTCATTCTCAAGTTCGCCGGCTACGGGTTCAACAAGTCGCACTCGACGAGCTACTCCATCGTCGCCTACCAGACGGCCTACCTGAAGACCTGGTTCCCCGTGCAGTACATGGCTGCCGTCCTGACCTTTGAAAGCGGTGCGAAGAAGACGGAGGACTGGGCTCCGTACCTCGAAGACTGTAGGCGAACCAGGTTCCCGGATCATGCGGATGATGCACCCAATACCGGCATCGACATCCATCCCCCGGACATCAACGTCTCGCAGGCCGACTTCACCGTCGCCTGGGAAGATTCGGATTCAAGGACCAACTGCAACGGGCACATCCGGTTCGGACTCGGAGCCATCAAGGGGGTCGGCCGGGCTGCGATCGACGCCATTCTCGCCGAGCGTGACGAGGGTGGATCCTTCACGAGCCTGCATGACCTCTGTGCCCGTGTCTCCTCGCGAGCCGTGAACAAGGCGACGATCGAAGCCCTGATCGAGGCGGGAGCCCTCGACTCGCTTCATGGGGAGGGGAAACGCGCCGCGATGATCGCTTCCGTTGAAGATGCTGTCTCGATCGGGCAGTCCGCTGCTGCTGATCGTGCTGCCGGACAGAACACGATGTTCGACATGTTCGAGGAAAACCAGTCCGCTCCGGAAGTCCGTCTCCATGACATTCCTCCCTGGGACCAGATCGAAATGCTCACCAGGGAACGCGCCTGCCTTGGATTCCACGTGTCGGGTCATCCGCTGGATGCCTACGAGCAGGAAGTCATGACCTACTGCACAACCGGCCCCGGCGGTGTCAAGGATCTTCAGCAGGATGAGGGTGTGATCCTCGCCGGACTGATCACGGACACGAGGACCATCCTGTTGACCAACGGTCGCAACGCGGGACAGAAGATGGCCGTCTTGACGCTGCAGGACAGGGTCGGAAGCATCGAGTGTGTTCTCTTTGCTGATGCCTATAGGGAGTTCGGCGAGCTTGTCCAGGCCAACTCTCTTGTCTTCGCAGAAGGTCATGTGGATCACAAGCGGGGTGAGCCGCAGGTGATTCTCTCGAAACTTCTCGCGACGGGGGAGATCGCGGAGCGTCTCGCCGGCTCGATCGAGATCGACCTCTCGGATGCGCTTGCCGAAGGTGGTGAAAGCGTCGACTCGGACACCCTCGAGGAGATCAGGAACATTCTCAGGGGCCACTCGGATGAAGGAGTCCCCGGTCGCAAGGCCGGTGTCTCGCTCCGGCTGCCGGTCGACGGGCATGTGATCCAGCTCAAATCGGACATTCGTGTGACGATGAACGATCGGATGCTCGATGATCTGCGTCGTGTGCTGGGAAAGAAGGCGGCCGTCCGCATCCGCGGACGAAGGCCGGCTGCCGCTCCTCAACGAAAGCAGTGGAAGAAGCGAAAGAATTCAACCTGACGTGCCGGACCTGCTCAGGCCGCGATGTCCCAGTCGGACTCGTCGAACTGTTCATCCGGCCAATCGAGTTCGGAACGCTTGTGCACGCGGAGAATCCTTGCAAGCTGCTCGGCCAGGACTGAGCGGAGCGCATCGAGCACGCCCGCCATTTCATCCGTGAAGGGTGTCGCGTCCTTCCGGAAGAATACGAGAATCGCCAGTGGCTCATTGCCGAACATGCAGGTGCATGCGACGACCTCGGATGACTCGAAGAGTTCGGCTTCGACGCCGTCACAGCGTGCAAACTCGGCGGCATCGTCGAACTTCAGCAGCCCTGCGCTCTTCGTCATCTGCGGGCAGACCGCGGCACCGAGTTCCTCGAGCGACTGGAGTATGTTCCTGTCCTGCCACTCGTAATTGACGTAGGCACCGATTCCGTAATCGCCTTCGGCTTCGCGGAGGTAGACGACCCCGTTTGTTGGACCGATCTTCTCGAGCATGTATTCCAGCGAAGTTCGAAGCATCTGCTCGACGTCGAGTTCCTGTCCGATCAGCGTTCTGAACTCCGTCATCATTTCAACGAGGGACAACTGGTCCTTGATGTTCGTATAGGCGGAAGCGAGGTCTCCACAGAGAACATCGACCTGGTCGGACATCGCGTCCCTGGTCTCGCGAAGCTGCTCGCATGCATCCGTGAGCCTCGAAAGGCGTTCCTCTCTGGACCTGGTCGCCCGGCTTTTCGCGATCGCCGTGTCCACGCGTGAGACGAGTTCCTCGAGTCGTTCAGGGAGGTGGAGGTAATCACATGCACCGGAGCGAACCGCGGAGATCGTCGTCTCGGAATCCGACACGGGAGACCAGACGATGACCTGTCGCCATGAGTCGGTTGAACGTACATCCTCGATCAGTTCCAGGATGCCGCTGCAAAGACCCGCATCCACCAGGAGCAGGTCCACATCGGGAGCCAGTTGTTCACGGACACACTGCTCGTTCGCAGCTTCCACCACCCGGTGGCCGGCCTCGACCAGGGTGTCCTTGATGCACCGGGCGGCACCGGCGTCGGATGTGGCGACCAGCACGACGGCCGGTCCCTCAATCCGCGCCTCGGCGGGCTCTCCCAGGGGCCACAGGCTGTCCTGTGTTCCCGGGTCCCGGTCATGATCATGTGGATATGCGTCCATGGTGGTTTCATCGACCCACCCGTGCGACGGGTTCAGCCGCAAGCGCCCGCAGCTCGAAATCACGTATTGGAACAGGCCGCACAGATGGAACAGGTGGAACCTTCAGGAGCCTTCCCGGGCCTCCCAGAGCGATACCGCCTCCGGCGGACGAGGGTAGAGAGGCAAGAGGGCAGCCGGATCGTCATGATCATCTTTTGCGTGTCGTTCACAAGTCATTTGCAGGCAACTTCTTGCGCTGAACACGGGTTCAATGACATCGATGGAGGCTCTTTCCGCAGCTTCACGGAAGGATCCTGGAAGGTGCTCATCAGCAATGATCGATGTCACGCCTTCAAGCCGGGGACCAAGATCACGCGAATGCAGGAGTGCGCCGGGGCCGATCCAGTGTCCTTCGCGAGGATGTTCCATGGTCGTCAGCCATGCGGAGTCGCCCTTTGAAGCCAGCACCACGAGTACCCGGCCCGGTGGGGTCGTCGTCGAGAGCGCGGCGACAGCAGCCGATGGAATCCCGTACAGCGGAATGCGAAGCGCCATGGCCATGGCCCGCGCCGTGGCAATGGTGATCCTGAGCCCGGTGAAGCCGCCAGGGCCGATGGAGCACCCGCATCCATCAAGGTCCCGCGGCCCGAGCCCTGTCTCCTTGAAGAGCGACTCGATGGCCGGTTGAAGTACGTCATCACGTCGAGCGCCGGGCTCCATTTCGACGACGTGCACATCACCTGATGGAGCCTGCAATGCAACTCCACCCCTCCGCTGGGAACATTCGATCGCGAGCAGCACCGGGGAACTCATGATGCGCCCGCCTCTGGTACGGGAACAGTCTGCAATGGAACAGCGGCTTCAATCAGGGACTCCGGTGAAGGCGACTGTTCAAGTTTCCACGGAACCGCTACGCCACGGACATGGTCCGAATTGACCGCGACCAGCCTGTGACCCAACCTGCTGATTCCCTCTTCCACGAACTGGTGCCCTATGCAGAACGTCGAGACATTCCACCGCTCGGCGAGTTCTTCAAGCTGCTCATCCTCGTGTGACCGACCCCAGGTCAGCATCCATGCGGATCCCGTGATCCCCTCGTAGTCGCCGGGCTCGAGTCCGCGTTCGAGAATGGACTGATCAAACCCGTGCATTCGGCTGCAGTCCGGAAGTGAATGGGTGCAGAGCAGGCCTGCGGGTGTGCGTATCGCCAGGGGCAGGGAACGGAAGAACTCGTCGATGCTCGCCGTGACCTCGTCTGTCCGCTCGTTGAACGTCCACTCGACCGCATCCTCGAACAGTACGACGCTGTTGCCTGCCCCCTTGCTGACGGGTCGACGCGTCAACTGGGCCAACTCGTGGTTCCCGAGCATGACGTGCACCTGCCCCGGGTATGCAAGCACGGCGGAAGCCACTCGAGCAAGCATGCGCCAACTGAAATCGAGACCATTGACGAGCCGGTCGCCGTGTATGAGTTCCTGCAGCAGGAGATGATTGGAGGGACTCTCCTCGAGGGAAGCCATGTGAAGAATCCGGTGCCAGTTGTCCAGGTGGTCGTGCAGATCACCCGTGATCAACAGGTTGCCTTCACCGGGAAGCGTGACGCACGCACCCTCCCGGCCGGACTCGGTCATGAGAACCTCCGCAGCATCCCGCATGAGTGACGAGACGGCGTCCGCATCGTTGTAGTCCAACTGGCGACCGCCCGGAAGATCGTTCACGCGTCGCTCGCAGCCTCGTCGGCTCGCCTGCTGCGGCGGGGAGGTGCTATGGCCGAAGACGTTCCACGCGCAGCATCCTTCCGAATCATCCCGACGTTGATGATTCGATCCCAGGCGCTGTCGGCGATCGCATCCGAGAACTCGATGCCGATCGACCGGCGCCCCGTCGCCCTTGAAACGGTGCACGTCGTGCCCGAGCCGGTGAAGGGATCGAGGACGAGATCGCCCTCGTTGGAGCAGGACAGAATGACCCGCTCGAGGTAGACCTCGGGCAACTGGTTCCGATGCGAGTGCCTTCGTTCCTTGTTGTTTCCCTGGATCCGACCCCAGTATTTCCCGTACCAGACGTCCATGGGAACGCGCATGCCCTTGTTCGTCTCCTTGGCCATGGTCCTGGGATCACCGTAGATGCTTGCACGATCGGACTGCTCGAGAATCGGATCCGGGTTCCATGTTCGATTCGAAGGATCCTTGCAGAAATACAGTGCATGAACCTTGCTGGTGATGAAGGCTCCCTGCCGGCACTGTCCAAATCGGAAATGCCAGATGCACCAGTTGACCATGGACATTCCACGATGCTTCAGGTGCATCACGATTTCAGCCGCACTGTCATCGGGAATGTTCACCCACATGCTTCCATGCGGTGCAAGCACATCGATGCATGCATCAAGCCACTCCTTCGTGAAGGATTCATATTCCTCGCGGGGAAGATCATCATCCCAATCGCCATACTTCACATCCCAGTTGAACGGAGGATCCGCGAAGATGAGATCGACCGAACCGGCATCGGGCAATGCGCGCAGGACCTGTCGACAGTCTCCGGTGTAGAGCCTGGTGTCGGGATCGCCCTCGACGTGCGAAGGCTCGAGCAGGGATGTGTTTCCAAACAGGGATGTGGGTCGTGAACCGGTCATCGATCAGTCCATCATACGTCGCATTACTGGGTTCCGAAGATGCGATCACCCGCGTCCCCGAGCCCGGGAACGATGTAGCCGTTCTCGTCAAGCCCGTCGTCGAGCGAAGCCGTGTAGATGGCTACACCGGGGTGGTCCTTCTCCATCCTTCGTATTCCCTCCGGAGCACAGACGAGGCAGATGAGCCTGAGATCGCTGCAGCCATGCTCCTTGAGTCTCGATACGGCGAAACTCGCAGAACCACCTGTCGCGAGCATTGGATCAACGATGAAGACGGGACCATCGGCGATGTCCGGTGGCATCTTCTCGTAGTAGGGGACCGGATCCATGGTCGTCTCGTCCCTGTAGACCCCGATATGCCCGACCCTGGCCTCGGGAAGCAGGGCGAGAATGCCGTCGATCATTCCTATGCCGGCACGCAGGATCGGAACAAGGGTCAATGGGAGGCGAAGCTGGACCCCATCGGCTTCCTTCAGCGGGGTGGTGATCTTCAGGTCCCGTACCTGCAGATCCCTGCTGATCCTGAAGGTCATGAGACCCGCAACCTGGTCAAGCAGCCGACGAAAGGTTTCCGGGGGTGTCGATGCATCCCTCAGCCTCGCGAGGCGATCCTGGATCACCGGATGGTCGAGGACCGTCAGGTTTGCGTGGGCTTCGTGGGTGGAGGGCATGTTCCGAGTGTAGCAGCCCCGCCTGGAACCCCCTGGAAGGCGAATCCTGCAAGCCATTCAATGCCCATTTCGAGATGGCCCGGTGATCCTCCGGATCACTGCTCTACAATGACCCATTCGAACGGGGTTGGGTCCTGAACAGGCCGCTTCCCTGCCGATATGTGGAGTGAGATCATGGTGTTGAGAGCAGCCTCGACAATCAAGCATCTTCCCGGGTCGGTCCGTGCAGGCTCCTTCGTGGTCGCCGCGGCCTGCCTGGCCGGCTGTTACGGCGGATTCAGCACGATCGATGATGAAGTGAGTTCCATGCTCCTGGACTCCAGTGGCACACTCGGCAGTGGCGCGCCCGCTCCAGCCGTCGAAGGGTGGGCCCAGGTCACGGCTTCCGAGGAAGTCATGGATGACCCCAGTCCAACGACCTGGAACCCGGATGCCGACGAACTCTCGTTCACGTCAATCGAGGAAACCGGCGCCGAGGCCGTGCTTGAACGGCTCAAGAGCTACCAGGGAACCTACGACGACGCTCCGCGACTTGGACTGCAGGAATCATTGCGATGGGCGTTCAGGAACGCCCAGGAGTTCAAGTTCGCGCAGGAGGAATACATTCTTTCCTGCCTGGCGCTGCTCATCGAGGAGCATCGGTGGGTTCCCCGCGTCAGTGACACCATCACGCCACGGATCACGGCCAATGCCGTCGACCCGACGGATCGGGGGTTCTACGAAACCGCGCTGGGTGTCGTCAATGAATGGAACGTGACGCAGCGACTCCCCTATGGAGGCGAGGTATCGGCCGGATGGGTGGCCACCTTCGCCAAGGATCTTCATCGGGATGTCTCCGGTTCACATGAACAGGACAATGAGAGCACGCTTGTCAGCGACATAAACGTACGAGCCTCCATCCCGTTTCTTCGAGGTGCCGGCCCGGTTGCACGTGAAAACCTGATCCAGGCGGAACGGAACATCATCTATGCGGCGAGGAAGTTCGAGCGTTTCCGAAGGAACTTTCTCGTTCGTATCACGACCGAGTTCCTGGGGCTCCAGGTCCAGCGACGACGTTTGAATCACGCCGAGGAAAGCATCGAGTACTACGATGCGCTCGCCGCAAGACAGGAAGCTCTCTACCAGGCGGGGCGTACCCAGCTCTTCGAATCGGCGGATGCCGAGAACAGCGCGCTCCAGGCCAAGGCCGACCTCAGCAGGCAGTGGGAGCAGTACCGCCTCGCCGTCGATCAGTTCAAGCGCCTCATCGGCTACCCGATCGAGGAGCCGATCGTCATCAGCGAGGACGCGCTCGCCATTCCGCCCCCATCCACGAGCATGGATGAAGCGGTTGGAATCGCTCTCGTGAATCGTCTTGATCTGCAGACCGAGCAAAACAAGCTCATCGATCGCCAACGTGCCATACGCAATGCCCGGAATGCGCTGCTCCCGGACCTTGACCTGGCGCTCTCGGCATCCATTCCCAGCGATTCACAGCGACCCGGCGCCTCGCAGGGGTGGAACGGACTCAACCCGGACTTCGAGGACATCGACTACTCGGCCGGACTGAGTTTCGGCATTCCGCTGGACCGGGAGATTGAACGACTCCAGGTTCGGCAGGCGCAGATCAACCTGGAACGATCGCAACGAGCCTTCATCCTGTTCCGTGACACGATCGTCATCGATGTCCGCTCCGCGATCCGGGACATCGATGCCAACCTCTTCGCCCTCGATCTGCAGAGGCGGAACGTGGAAATCGCGCAACTGGGCATCGAATCCATCGAGGCCAAGGCCGACCGGGTCTCGGTTCTCAACTCCCTTCAGGCGATTCGCCAGCTCGTATCCGCACAGGATTCGAGGGATTCCTCCTTCAGGGATGTGCAGGTCTCGATCCTTCAATACCTCGATCGTTCCGGCCAGCTCAGGGTGAACAGCGACGGAACACTGCAACTCCTTCCTGGCATGGAACTTGTTCCCTACGATGATCTGGCCATCCAGAAGCCTTCCGCCTAGACTTGAGCCCTCAGAACATGAACCACCATCCTTCAATACGACGCCACGGACTCAGTTCCACGACCATGGTCGCCATCGCCGCAGGCGGGGCGATGGTGGGGACGATCGCGTGGCTCGTCGCCGGTGGGGGAAATCCGGTCGAGTTGCTCGACGATTCCGACATCTACATCGTCGAATCCGGTGGCTTCGACATCTCCATCCCCGCCTCGGGCGACCTGGCCTCGCTCGAGATCGTTTCGATGCGAAACCAACTCGAGGGAACGTCCACCATCATGGAGTTGATTCCAGAAGGTACGTTTGTCCAGGAAGGTGACCTCCTCCTGAAACTCGATGACGAGGCCGTGAAGAAGAACATCGAGAATGCCGAAGAGGCGCTGACGACGGCGAAGAACAACCTGGAAACCGCGAGATCCAACCTTGAAATCGCCCAGAAGCGTCGCGATACGAATGTCGCCCAGGCCCAGTTGAGAATCGATCTCGCCGAACTGGCGCTTGAAGCCTGGGAAAAGGGTGAAGTTGTCAGCAAGCGGAAGAAGCTCGACCTTGATCTCATGACCGCTGAGAAGGACTACAAGCGGTTGAAGGAGAGCTACGAGAAATCCCTCGTGCTCAAGGAGCGGAACTTCATCAGCCAGAACGAGCTCGACCAGGACGAAATCTCGATGATCCGCGCCAAATCAAGCTGGGAACAGGCGGTCTTGGCGAAGGAGGTCTACGAGAACTACACCCACAAGAAGGATCAGCAACTGAAGAACTCCGAGTTGACGATGGCCCGCGAGGAATACAAGCGGATCGTCCGTCGAGAGGATGCCTCCGTACGAAGTTCCGAGAGCAGTCTCGAGGCCCACGAGGAGGGATTCCAGAATCGGACGGAGCGACTGGAGAAGTACCAGTTGCAGGAGACGTTCTGCGAAGTCCACGCCCCGTCGCCCGGACTGGTCGTCTTCGGTACGAGTGTCGAGGAGTGGCGCGAGGACAACGCCCTCAGGGTCGGCACCAAGGTGAGTCGAAACGAACTGCTCTTCATTCTTCCGGACAATACGAAGATGGCGGCTGAACTGTCCGTCAACGAGGCCTTGAGTGGATACGTCAAGATCGGTCAACGAGCCACGGTCGTGACCGATGCGATACCCGACGTCGTGCTCGAGGGTGAGGTCATTTCCGTCGGTGTTCTCGCTGAAGACGGCGGATGGCGGGATCCAAACCGCCGGGACTACCAGGTCAAGATCGAACTTCATGGCGAAGAAGAACTTCCACTGAAGCCGTCCATGCGATGCAAGGGGCGGATCTACATCGACCGGGTGGAAGAATCCCTCTACGTGCCGGTTCACGCCGTAGGGCGGGACGGGATGACCCCCTTCCTCTGGGTCGCAACCGACGGAGGCTATGAACAGCGTGAGATCGTCATAGGCGATTCCTCTGAACTGTATGTCGTCATCGAGGAAGGCCTCGAGGAGGGAGATCAGGTGCTCCTTCGTGACCCGCTTCCCGGCACGGTCGTCCGACGCCTCGGTGACGAGAAGGCCGCCAATTGACCTGAGTACGGATTTCCTTCGTATGAAACATGGAATCGTCGTCATAGGAGTAACCGGTGCCTCGGGCGCTCCGTACACGCTGCGGCTGCTGCGGGTACTTGCCGAGCAGGGCATCGAGTGCCATGTCGCCGTCTCGAAGCTTGGAAGGCGTCTTCTGTTCGAGGAAGGCGATGTTCGGAAATTGACTCCCGAGTCGCTTGTCGGCGAAGAACTCGCAGGCCGGGTGAAGATCCACGACAACAACGATCTTGGAGCGCTGATCGCGTCCGGCTCGTTTCTCCATGACGGGATGGTCATCGTCCCATGCTCGAGCAACACCCTCGGAGCCATCGCCTCCGGACTCACCTTGAACCTCGTGCATCGCGCGGCGTCGGTGACCCTCAAGGAAGGGCGGCGGCTCATTCTTGCGCACCGCGAGTCGCCGCTGGGTCGAATCGACCGGGGCAACATGGAGCGGCTGGGCGAAGCGGGAGCCGTCGGGGCGCCGC
>PBMX01000028.1 GCA_002722935.1 Phycisphaerae bacterium
AGAATCTCACAGGAGATGCCTTCGCGTGCATGAGCCCCCGCGGCCTGCTCGCAGAAGTAGACGGTGCGACCGAATCCCACCAGGGTGCAGTCGGTTCCCTCGCGATGCACCACCGCCTCGCCGATGGGAATGACGTACTCCCCCTCGGGCACCTCGCCCTTGATGGAGAGCAGGCGTTCGGATTCCAGGCAGAAGACGGGGTTGTCGTCGCGAATCGCGCTCTTGAGCAGCCCCTTGGCGTCATGTGGATTCGAAGGAATGATCATCTTCAGGCCCGGCACGTTCGCATAGAGGGATTCAACGCACCAGGAGTGCGTCGAACCAAGCTGGCCACCAGCTCCGTCGTTGCCCCTGAAGACGATGGGGCAACCGAACTGGCCGCCGGACATGTAGAGGATCTTCGGAGCGTTGTTGAGTATCTGGTCGGCCGCCACGAGGCTGAAGGACCAGCTCATGAACTCGACGATCGGACGAAGCCCGAGCATGGCCGAGCCGATTCCAAGACCGGCGAAACCGCTCTCCGAAATCGGTGCATCGATGATGCGGCGGGGCCCGAACTCATCGAGCATTCCCTTGGAGACCTTGTACGCACCGTTGTACTCGGCGACTTCTTCACCGATGAGATAGACGCGAGGATCTGCTCGCATCTCCTCGCTCATGGCCTCACGGAGGGCGTCCCTGAATTCGATTTCACGAGCCATCGTTCGCCCCCCCTGCCGAGGATCCCTGTTCACCGGCGGGTCTCATGTATCGCGGCAGCGATGTGCCGGTGTACTCGCCCCAGGTATCGGCGTAGACATCATGGTGAAGCTCGGACACGTCTGGATTCGGGGATTGGCGCGCCCAGTTGACCGCTTCCCTGATCTCGTGCCGGACCTGCTTCGAAAGCGCCTTCAGTTCCTCCTCGGTGATCACCTTCTGCGCCAGGAGGTATCGCGTGAGTTTCTCGATGGGATCGTCCGCCTCGAACTCCTGCTCTTCCTCGTGGGTTCGATACTTCCGGGGATCCGACATCGAGTGGCCCTTGAAGCGGTATGTATCGATGTCCACGAAGTAGGGCTTGGACGTCGCGCGGACATGGTCGACGATGTCCTTCATCTCGCGGTAGACCTCGATGACGTCCATGCCGCCGATCGACCTGGCCTCCATCCCGAACGCGACCGCCCGATTGGTCACCTGGTTGCCGGAAGCCGTGCAACGATCAACAGCTGTGCCCATCGCGTAGCGATTGTTCTCGACGCAGAACACGATGGGAAGGTCGAGGACCATCGCGAGATTCATCGCCTCGTGGACTGATCCCTGGTTGAGGGCCCCATCACCGAGGAAGCAGGCCGTCACCGACCGGCTCGTACCACCATTGACGACCTCGTCGTTGTACTTGGTCGCGAAGGCCAGCCCGGTTCCGAGGGGGCACTGGGCACCGACGATCCCATGCCCGCCGAACATGTAGTTGTCGCGGTCGAAGAAATGCATCGATCCGCCCTTGCCCTTGGCGCATCCATCGATGCGCCCGAAGAGCTCGGCAAAGCCGATCTTCGGATCCAGCCCCCTGGCGAGTGCATGTCCATGATCCCTGTAGGCCGTGATGACAGGATCCGTGGGCTGCATGGCGGCGATGCATCCGACGGCCACGGCCTCCTGCCCGTTGTAGACATGGAGGAAGCCACCTGCCAGCTTGTTCTGGTAGGCCTGCATGGAGCGGACCTCGAACTCGCGAATTTGCAGCATGTCCCTCAGCCACGACTTGAGGATCTCAGGGTCGGGGACTGGAACGGTGTTTTCAACCACGTGATTGGCGGTCTCGGTCGTCGACATGATGCAGGGAGGCCTGGCCTCCTCCTCCCATTGCTACAAGTGCGTAAGTATACCGGGATGGGCTGTTTCGATGCCATTGCGCTGGTTCCCGGACCCATGAGGGAGGTGGAATCCTCGATTCTGGGTGATCAGCACGGTGGATTCCTTGCTGTTGAGGGCCATGTGGGGCTGTGATACGATCCCCCCCCCTTCCAGCGGATGTAGCTCAACTGGATAGAGCATCGGTCTACGAAACCGAAGGTTGCAGGTTCGAGTCCTGCCATCCGCGTTCATCGGCCATTTCCATGGCCATCCTCGTGTTGCAATCCACCCCCATTTGGGGATAATGGAGCGTTCACGTCCAAACGAGAGGTTTTCGAAGGTGCCAAACAAGCTTCATCGCAGGAAAAGAGTCCGACAGTCGATCGCTCGACGCGCCCGCAACCGCTGGCGGAAGCGAACGGTAAAGGACAAGACCGATACCTTCCTCAAGGCCATCCAGGCCGGGGATGCCTCGGCAGCCGAGACCGCCTACAAGGAGGTCGCTCGGACGCTCGACAAGGTCGCGAGTACTCCCGCGATGCACAAGAACACCGCGGCACGGCGAAAAAGTCGCCTGAACCGGAAACTCCGAGCCCTCAAGCAGGGCGCTTGATCCAACGACAACCAGGTACTTCCAGGTCCCCGGGCCCAGCCTGGCGTATCCTCGTGCGCAGTACGACGCATGACACTCCCCTCCCAACAGCCCTCACATGATGTCCGCGCTCCGTCGCCTTCATGCCCGTACCCGGAAGCGACGCGACGGCCCTGGCCGATGCTCCTGGCCATCCTGCCCCTGATCCTCCTCGATGTCTTCGGGCTCATCACTCGTGGTTCGGGTGATGTCCCATCGAACCGGGCCTACGAGCAGTTGCATGCCTTCATGGGGTTCCTGGACATACCGCCAGTGTTCATGGTCTTCGCCGGTGGCGCCATCATCATCATCGTGCTGTTCACCTGGCACCTGTTCAAGAATCAACCCTGGAGCGTCAAGCCCAATGTGCTGGTTGGTATTCCGTTGGAAGGAGCCCTTTGGGCCATCCCCCTTCTGCTGATAGCTCCGTTGTTCACGGTCTCGGTCCTGGCCGCGGCGCCAACTGCAAGTGGGCTCGAGTCACTTCCGATGATGGATCGGGTCCTGGTCAGCATCTCCGCGGGACTGTACGAGGAACTTCTCTTCCGGATGGTCGGGATCGCGCTGCTGCACGCCCTCTTCGTCGACCTGTGCCGGATGCGGAACCTCGATGGGACACTCCTGGCCATCCTCGGCAGCGCCATCGCCTTCGCCTGGTACCACGACCCGTCACTGGATGCGCCCGCAGCGGCCTTCTTCTACCTGCTGGCCGGGCTGGAACTGGGCATCCTCTTCGTGGTCAGGGGATTCGCCATCGCCGTCTGGACGCACGTGCTCTACAACACGGTGATCTTCACCACGATGTCCAGCGGGACTTGATACTCAGCCCGAGACGTCCACGGAAGCGCGAGCCTCGTTGGAGCGATACAACGCGTCGAGTACGCACTGGACTTCACGACCCTCGATCGCCGTGGAGGTGGGAGCCGTTCGAGTGGAGACGTTGTGACCGAAGGTTTCGTGCTGTCGCCTGAAGGCAGTGTTCCAACCTTCACCATCCTTGATCGGTCGCTTGATGTCGACGCTTGCATCATCGAGCTCTGTGCCGACGATGACCGAGTCTCCCCAGATATCGAAGTGCATTGCTCCATTTTCACCGAACAGGGTGACCCCATCCGGAAGCACCTTTTCCGGAAGATGCGAGGCCCAGCACATGTTCAAGGTCATGTCCAGGTCCCCCTCGCAACGCAACAGCGCGGTCGCACCGTCCTCGACGTCGAACGGGCCATCCATCACCGGCGGACCCGCCCACATGTCGGTGAAGCGATAGCCCGAGGGTGGGTGCCCGAAATGACTGCTGACACTGCAGTCCGCCGAAATGACGCGGGGACGACCGCAGAGATGCAGCAGGAGATCCACGAGATGCGGCCCCAGGTCGATCAGGACACCACCACCCGATTTGGACCGGGTCGTGAACCAACCCCCGAGCCCCGGTATGCCCCTGCGTCGATACATGGTGGCATCGGCGCGATAGATGCGACCGAGGCGACCGGATTCGATGGCTTCCATCGCCGAAAGCGTCGTGGCAGCGTGCCGGCAGACGAAGCCCAACTGGACCAGCCCGGGCGCATTCTCCATCGCCGCGAGGACGGCATCGCATTCCTCGATACTCGTCGCCATCGGCTTCTCGAGAAGGACATCCTTGCCGGCCTCGAGGGCCTTGATGGCCATCGGGCTGTGGAGACAGTTTGGAAGGGCAACGACGACCGCCGGGATCGAGTCGTCCGCGAGCAGTGCATCCACATCGTCGAAGACCACGGCACCCGGACAGGTCCCGGCGAGGGCCTCGGCTCGATCTCGATGGATATCGCAGGTCCCGGCAACCACGTTGCCCGACTCGGTGATGGCGGAGGCATGAACCCCCCCGATCCCGCCTGCTCCTATGACTCCGATACGCACTTGGCCTTCGGACATGGTGACGCCCCTCCTGGTTCGACTTCTCACCTTAGCATCAGACCGTGGACTCCGTACAATTCGCACTTCGATGCACAGCGGCATGAACCAGCCTGAACGAGGCATCATCATCGGCGGCGGCATCATCGGGATGCTCATCGCCCGTGAATTGCTGCGTCGTGAACTCGATGTCGTCGTGCTCGATGCGGGGGATGGAGAGAACACCGCCTCGACCGGAAATGCCGGCATCATCGCCCCGGGCCATCCACCCATCGCTCACCCCGGCCTGCCCGCTCGAACGCTTCAACTGCTCCTCGATCATGACAGCCCCCTCTACATACCGCCTCGTCCGAACCCATCGCTGCTGCGCTGGCTGCTCGGCTTTCGCCGGTCCTGCAATCCCAGGAACTACGAGACCGCCGTCGAGATACTCAATGGCCTCAGCCGGTTGAGCATGGAACACTGGCAGGACCTTGCCGCCCAGGACGTGTTGTCAGGACACCTGGAGTCGACTGGATGGGTCGAGGCCTGTTGCGAAGAAGCTACCTGCCAACAGGCGATGAACGACCTGGACCTGCTCCACCGGGATGGATTCGATGCGGAATTCATCGACGGTGATGAACTGCGACGACGTGACCCGGCGTTTTCACGTCATGTCCTGGGCGCCCTCGCCCATCCATCGGACATGCTGGCCGACCCTGCAGGACTGCTTGCAGCCTTGCGCGAGGACCTCGTCGTGCGCGGAGCACTGATTCGACATCGTTGCCGGATCGATGCCCTGCTGCATGACAGGAGATCCGGAGTCATCGGTGTCGAGAGTTCCGATGGAGAGATCATCGAGGGCAACCGGGCCGTCATCGCCGCGGGCATCTGGTCCGACCGCTTCGCCAGGAGCCACGGCCTGCACATACCCATGCAGGCGGCCAAGGGCTACCACGTCATGGTGTCCATGGATGCCCCTCCTCGCACCGCCTGCGTCTGCAGGGAAAGCATGGTCGGGGTGAACCCATGCGCAGGTGGTCTTCGTCTCGCGGGCACACTCGAACTCTCGGGCATCAACAGCCGGTTCATACGCAGGAGGCTGAACATGCTGCGGATCGGGGCATCCAGATACATCAAGGGGATACGACATGCCGAGGTCACCAGCGAGTGGAACGGGCTTCGGCCATGCACCGCCGACGGGCTCCCCGTGATCGGCGCCGTGCCGGGCATGGAGGGCGCCTTCATCGCGACCGGGCATGGAATGATGGGCGTGACACTCGGCCCGGTGACGGCCTCGATCATCGGATCACTCGTCGAAGGCCAGGCGCCACCGATCGACATCGCCCCCCTTGATCCTGCTCGTTTCTGATTACTCCGAGGGACCGACCGCCTCGACACGTTCGGTGTAGGTGATGCCGCGCTCCTCGAGTCCCCTCAAGAGCGAGTCGAGCACGTCCTCCCTGCTCGCGAAGTCCTCGGGCACATGGACCCCCGGTTCATCGACGGCACCCTCGATGATCATGCGGGCCATGATGGTGCATGGGAAGGCCGTCGTCCTGGACATGCTGCTGCACCCGGATACAGGGTCGGCCCGGTCATGAAGATCCCACGTCAACCGGGTCGGTTTACCCTCGAGCATGCCGGTCCCCGTTACGCGCATCACGGTGAGGTCGGCTTCGCCCTCCTCGTACGTCCAGTGCGGGAAGAGCAGGGAGGCGGCCAGGTCACGCGGCCGGATCTCCACACCGTTGACCTCGATGGGTTCCTCGTCGAAGAAGCCCGCTTCGCGCATCTGCAGCATCATGTCCCGATGACCGGGATAGCGCATGGTCTTCTCCCGCATGAAGGGAACATCAAGACGTTCCACGAGGCTCCTGAGACCATCGGTGTTGAACGCCTCCAGGGTTCCCACCCCGGGAAAGCCGATCAGTTCCGGCTCGGAAAGCGCAGGCCTGGTGACGATCTTCCCATCCTCGACGAGTCGCGTGGGTCGCGTGTATTCCTCGATGACGTCCGCCGGGGAGAAGGCCGCCTTGTACTTGAAGGGCTCGAGCGGAGCCGCTGGTATTCCGCCGACGTAGATGTCGATCGCCCTGCACGGATCGAGGCGATGAGCTGCCGTTCCCGCCAGCAGGTTGCTCATGCCCGGGGCGACACCCATGTCGACCACGCAGGTGACGCCCCGCTCCTTCGCCAGGTCATCGAGTTCCCAGGCGTCTTCCGGCATGAAGGATATGTCGCAGTAGCCGCATCCCGATTCAATCACCGCTCGCAGGGCCTGGTAGCCGAAACGGCCGGGCAAGGCCCCGACGACGAGATCCCGCCCGGAAGCCAGGTCCTGGATACGCTCGGGAGAGGAACAGTCGGCCTCGACAATGGTGATGTGGTCTTGGTCCGAGGCGAGTGCCTGCAGGGATGTCCCGGGATGGACATCCGCAACGGTGATGTCGAACTCGCCGCCCGTGGCAAGGTCACGGGCCACCACCGAACCGACGAGGCCGCCGCCGAGCACCAGTACCTTCTTCATTCCTGTTCCCTTCTTCTAGAGGAGTGGAACCAGTATCCGCACGATGCCTTCCTGGAGCAAGCGAATGCGACTGCGCGTCGGCACGTGTTCATCGGAACCGTCGATGAGGGTTTCATTCCACCGGGCGACATGTTCAAGCAGTTCCGGACCGTACATCAGCAGCATGACCTCGAAATTGATGAAGAGGCTTCGTCGATCCATGTTCATCGAACCGACGAACCCCAGCCGATCATCGACAAGGACGGTCTTCCCGTGGAAGTTGCATCCCCTGTACCTGAAGATCCGTCCACCGGCCTCGTGGATCTGGCGGAGATAGGTTGAACGGGCCAGGTCGGCCAACGGCTGGTTGGAGACGTCTGGAACGATGACGCGAACATCCACACCTCGAGACACGGCCAGGCAGATGGCCTCGCAGAGCGCGTCATCCGGCACGAAGTAGGGCGCTGCGATCCAGAGCCGCTTCCGTGCACCGTAGATCGCCGTCAGGATGGAGTCGTACAACGTATCGCGCGGAATATCGGGTCCGGAAGGAATGACCTGCGTCACATCCTTCCCGCCGGGGATCTCGGCTGTCCCCTTCCAGCCCCATGCATCCTCGGGAAGCGCCTCCCTGCTGGCGAACGACCAGTCGCTTCGGAAGATCGCGAGGTAGTGCTGCACCGACGGCCCCTTCAACAGGAAGTTGATGTCCTTCCAACGGTCCTCCAGAGGCGTGGGCCCGATGTACTCCTCCGCGATGTTGCTTCCACCGGCGATGACGTGTTCACAATCGAAGATTGCGATCTTGCGATGATTCCGGGTATTGGTCTTGCCCCGGAACGGAAGATGCAGGACCGGAATGAAGTAGGCGAGGTGACCTCCCGCCTTGACGAACTCTTCAAGATGCTTCTTCTTCACAGGCATCGAACCGACGGCATCGATCAGCAGCCGGACATCCAGGCCCTCCCGTGCGCGTTCCGTCAATGCGTCGACGACGGCCTGCCCCGTCGCATCGAGATGAAGCACGTAGGTTTCGATCGAGATGCTGCGCCTGGCGTTCCTGATCTGGTCCATCAGCCCGTTGTAGGTATCGATGCCGTTGTCCCAGATGGTGACGCTGTTCCCGCCGGATGATGAAGGCAGGCCGAAATTCCGAAGCATCCGGTCGATGGGATCATCCTCATCCGATGCTTCGGATGCCGCTTCACCAAACTCGATCCCACCCTTCTCCTGGATGATCTTGCGGTACTTCCGACCCCCGAATGCCAGGTAGAGAGGAACAGCGAGATATGGAACCAGGAGCATTCCCAGCAGCCAGAGTCCGATGCCCTGGCGATGGCGAGGCTGCCTCAGGAGGGCGAGGGAACAGAGGAAACCCAGCAGGTAACCGAAGATCAGCCAGAAATGTGTCAAAATCCACGACATTCGTCACACACCTCTCCGAGAGCAACATAGGTGGGTATGGACAGGATCGTTCCCCGATTCCAGTGCCACCAGGGCTCTTTTTCGGATTTTGAGCAACCGCAGGTGGTCCTTTGATCGAATCATTGGGTACCTGTCCGGAATTATCCCGAAAGGAATCTCCCTCGTGTGGATTCCCATTTCGGACTGGTGGTCGCCGGAACACCCTTCCATGGGTCGTAAAGCGGCCAGAAATCGAAACACGCCCGCGGGCATGACGCTCCGTGGGCCAAGCCTGCCCCGGCAATGGTTGCTGGGGCATCCTCGGACGAATCGCTTGAAACCGACCACGAACGTCGGAACCCAAGCCAAGGAGGAACCTGGCCGTGCCGAAGTCTACCAATCGTGCTGACATCGTTCTCGATCTATTCGAACAGTATTACCACCGTGTCTACTGCTTCTGCCGTCGGTCCCTGGGACCTGACGTTGCTGAAGACATCGCCCAGGATGTCTTCACACGACTGCTCCACCTGGACCGGCTGGTAGAGATGACCATCTCCGTGAGCTATCTGATCAAGATCGCGGACAACCTCATCAAGCGACGCTACAACCGGATGCAACGATTCCAGCGATTCCTCGAGGCCAATGATGGTCGCGACCATACTTCGCGCTCGGTGGAACCCTCGCACCAGATTGGCCCACTCGATCTCAGTGATGATCTCGTCCAGCGACTTGGGACCCTCTCCCCCAGCGAGCGTGATGCGGTCGAACTCGTGGTCTGCCATGGCCTCAGTTACCAGGAAGCGGCCCGGTGCATGGGCGTTCCGGTCTCGACCGTGAACAACTGGAAGTATCGTGGCCTCAAGAAGCTCCAGGACAACGAGGCTTCGACGAATGAAGCACCGAGGTCAATCGCCGGTTGAAGCTGGAATCATGGCCCCTGATCGTGCCCTATACTGGTCGCATGGAATGCAACCTCGACTCATCCGGACGCAGCATGCGACTGTACTTCGGCTCATTCGCCACGCTGATCGGCCTCTTCCTCGTGGCAATCACCTACCTGAACATCATCGAGCCCTGGGGCTGGATCGCGAGTTCGATCCTCCTCGTGGCGGGCTTCGGAAGCCTGCTGGCAGCCTCCTACGGCGTGTGCATGCTTCGATCAGTTCTCGGCCGCTGAAGCCTCGAGCCTGGCCGGAACACATTTGAACCACGATGAAAAAAGTGGAAGGGCAGCCCGTTGGAGCCGCCCTTCCCTCTTCTCTCCTCACCATCCGGCAGGGCCGGACTTCCCTTGAATGCATGCCAGGCACAGGAACTGCCGTGGCGAGTGCATCTGGATTCGGTGAGTTCCCTCTCTCTTCTTCCGTCTCTTCCAAGACGTGGGCGCAGCCTCTCCGCTGCCCGCAATGAACGTACCTCGGCAATGCACCTGATGCAACAGGATTCAGAGATTGATCCTGCAAGGAAGGACGTTTCAACTCGAAGAGGAACCAAGGGCCATGGAGTCTCGGCCCGGGGCCCAAGGAATGGCTCTGGGGGGGGCTGGATTGCCTGCCTGCCCCGTGCCGCGTACCCTGCTCACCCCGGCCGCCGTAGCTCAGTTGGTAGAGCGCATGATTTGTAATCTTGAGGTCGGCGGTTCGAATCCGCCCGGCGGCTTTCCCCTCCACGATGGGAATCGCGGCGTGTTGCCCGGCCCACCTGAGGCGGCTAGACTGCCCCCCTTGCGGGCGAGTACCCAAGTGGCCAAAGGGGGCAGACTGTAAATCTGCTGGCGTACGCCTTCACAGGTTCGAATCCTGTCTCGCCCATTAACAATGGCCCATCCATACGGGGTGTAGCGCAGCTTGGTAGCGCGCTTCGTTCGGGACGAAGAGGTCGCAGGTTCAAATCCTGTCACCCCGATTCTGGCAGGTCGCGAAAGCGGCCTGCTTCCCATTTGATCCCAGCCACGCAGGAACCCGATGAACGAGCAGTCGCCGATGACGACCAGGCCCCTGCGAGCCACCTGCGCCCCGGGACTGGGGCCATACCTGGCACGGGAGATCGAGGATCTCGACCTGGTGGTCGAGTCGACCGATCACACCGGGGTCATGACCAATGGAACTCTGGAAGACGCGATGAAGATGCTGCTGCACCTTCGAACGGCCTTCCACGTGCTGCAGCGCTTTGCCGACATCCGGGCCGTGGATGCAGACATGCTGTACGCGGAGACGAAACGACTGCCGTGGGAACGTGTCATTCCCGTGGACGGATACCTGACGGTCGTCTCCTCGGTGAACAATGAGAGCATCACGAACTCGATGTTCGCAAACGTGAAGGTCAAGGACGCCATCGTCGACAGGCTGCAGGAAGTCCATGGAAAACGACCCGATTCGGGGTCGAAGGGAGACCGCACCGTGGTCCACCTCTTCTGGAAGAAGGATCAGGCGAGGCTTTCACTGGACCTCGCCGGAAGCAAGCTCTCCGATCGTGGGTACAGGAGAATGCCCGGCAAGGCTCCGATGCGTGAGACGATTGCCGCGGCACTGCTCATGGAGACCGGCTACGACGGCTCACGGCCACTGGTCATCCCGATGTGCGGCAGCGGCACGATCGCCATCGAAGCGGCATTGATGGCGACCCGAAGGCCCCCTGGACTGCTTCGCAGCGCCTACGGCATCCAGCACCTGCTCACCTTCGATGATGACGCATGGCGAGGCCGGCGTGCCGAGGCACGCAAGCTCTCGGCTGCAAGGCCCGGCGCCCCCATCATCGCCTCGGACATCGATCCGGCCATGGTGGATGCCGCCAGGAAGAATGCCGCCACCGCCGGCGTGGACCAGCTCATCACGTTCCATGAGTGCGATTTCAGCGAGACGCCGTTGCCGGAGGAACCGGGCACGGTCATCCTTCATGGAGAATACGGCCGAAGACTCGGCGAACTCGATGAACTCAAGTCCATGTACAAGCGGATGGGAGACTTCATGAAGCAGCAGTGCCCGGGGTGGGATGGATACATCTTCACCGCCAGGGAACTGGCCGGTGCCGTTGGGCTGAAGGCCGCAAGGCGCATTCCCTTTGAACATGGGGGCATCGACTGCCGCCTGCTCAAGTACGACCTCTATGCAGGAACGAAGCAGGCACGCTGAGGTTGAATCAATCGCGACCCTCTCGACCTCGCTTGATGGCCACGGAGAGCAGCGAGAGATCCGCCGGGCTTACACCGGCAAGCCGACCGGCCTGTCCAAGCGTGGCTGGACGGTGACGAGCCAGTGATTCCACGGCTTCGGTTCGAAGTCCTCGAACTCCAGCGACATCAAGCCAGGACGGGATCCGTCGAGCATCGGCGTCTCGTTGTCGACGAATGGCCGCTTCCTGCCGCTTGATGTACCCCTCGTATCGCATCGATGTCATGACACGTTCCACGAGGTTCACGTCGGGGGTGCCGAGCATGTCGGCGATGGAACTCGGTGTGACAGCGGGGTCCTGGATGTGCGAACGAAGCCATCGATTCCCCTCCAGCCGCGTCGACTCGATGGTCTCCGCAATCGCCTGCATCCGCCCTGATCGGCCCAGCCAACCCTCCCAACGAGCATCGCAGATCAGCCCCAGTTCACGGCTCAGCGGAGTGAGGCGTTCATCGCTGTTGTCGGCTCGAAGGTGGAGTCGATGTTCCGCCCGGCTGGTGAACATCCGGTAGGGCTCGCGTGGAATCTTCGTGACAAGGTCATCGAGCATCACACCGATGTAGGCCTGGTCGCGACCGAGGCGGACCAGGTCCTCCTCGAGGGCATGCCTGGCCGCGTTGAGCCCGGCGATCACGCCCTGCCCTCCCGCCTCCTCGTATCCACTCGTTCCATTGATCTGCCCCGCGAGAAAGAAACCACGAATGGACTTGGTCATGCATGTCGCATCGATCTGGTGCGGTCGGACCATGTCGTACTCCACGGCGTACCCCCATCGAATGACCTGGGCATGCTCGCAACCGGGCATGGCCTGCACGATGCGAGCCTGGACATCCTCCGGGAGCGATGTGGAGATGCCGTTGCAGTAGATCTCCTCGGAGTGATGTGTTTCTGGTTCAAGGAAGACGTGGTGTGAATCGCGATCGGCGAACCGGACGACCTTGTCCTCGATGGACGGGCAGTAGCGTGGACCGCTCTCGGCATCGATCTGTCCACTGAACATGGGCGCCCGGTCGAGGTTGGACCGGATCAAATCGTGGATGGATCCCGTCGTCCGTGTCATCCTGCACTCGACCTGCTCGAGTCTCGGGAACCGACCCCCGGGCAGGTGGCCCGGCGAAAGATCACTGAATGCGACCGGGTGTTCATCTCCACACTGGCCCTCGAGACCATCCCAGTCGATGCTGCTCCTGCGAAGGCGAGGCGGTGTTCCCGTCTTCAAGCGACCAAGTTCGAAGCCCAGACCCTGAAGGGTTCCACTGATGCCATCCGCCGAACCTTCGTCGACGCGGCCACCCGGGGTACGAGCCTCGCCCGTATGCATCAAGGCACGCATGAACGTTCCCGTCGTAAGCACGACCGAGGGGGCCATGAGCCGAACCGACGCCTCCTGACGATCCTGCGAGCGTGGAGCCGTGTCATAGACCGGTCGTGGGACCGCGGCGGGATCATCCTGTTGATGCCCTTCCCGCGGCCTGACGACTCCACTGCCTGCGGGCAACTGCACACCTCGAACCTCGCCCTGGCGCACGATGAGTTCATCGACCGTTCCGGCCAGCACATCGATGGAGTCCGAGGTCGCGATGAGGCGCTGGATCTCGACTCGATAGGCCTCCTTGTCCGCCTGCGCCCTCGGGCCACGCACCGCGGGCCCCTTCGAGGTGTTGAGCATCTTGAACATGATGCCCGTGGCATCGATGGCCCTTCCCATCAGGCCGCCCATCGCATCGATCTCGCGGGCAATCTGGCCCTTGGCCAGGCCGCCGATGGCTGGATTGCAACTCATGGTTCCGATCCGGGACGGATCCATGGTCACCAGCGCGACTCGGCCACCTGTTCCGCGTGCACCGATGATGGATGCCGCGGCCCATGCAGCCTCGGTCCCGGCATGCCCGCCGCCGATGACGATGACGTCGTAGTTCAACTCCGTGCCCATGAAAGCCTGCCCGGGAACGTCAACCGACGTCCCAGGTCTCCTTGCCTTGGACGAGCCCGGCGAGGTCCTGCCCGGCGCGCTGCTCGCGGACATGGGCGACCTGCTCCTGGAGCGCCGCATCGTAGGCGGGGACGTCGGGATCGCAGTAGAGAACGCCCAGGGGCTCTGGGAACTCGGGGTAATGCATGCGCGTCAGCATCCAGGCCTGAAGGCGATTCCGCTCGTCATGCACCATGCAGTCCTCGACCGTGTACTCCCCGCCGAGCTGGATGACCTCGAGCCCGCCATCATGGAAACGGATTCCCTTGTCCCCTTCCGCTCCGAAGACAAGCGGCTCTCCATGCACGCACTCGACGGTCGTCTCGGGACGCGACTCCTTCTGGGATGCATAGAACCACGCCTGGTGGTTGAAGATGTTGCAGTCCTGGTAGACCTCGATGAAGGCGGTGCCGCGGTGCGCGGCTCCTCGCTGCATCAGCACGGTCAAATGCTTCGCGTCGATGTCGATGCCGCGTGCGACGAAGGTCGAGTCCGCCCCGAGCGCCAGTGACAGCGGGTTCAATGGTGAATCGATCGAACCATCGGGTGTCGACTTCGTCACCTTGCCCCGTTCGCTCGTGGGTGAATACTGCCCCTTCGTCAACCCATAGATGCGGTTGTTGAGCAGGATGATGTTGACATCGACGTTTCGCCGCATGATGTGCAGCGTGTGGTTTCCACCGATGGACAGGAGGTCGCCGTCACCCGACACCAACCAGACGTCGAGTTCGGGATTCGCGATCTTGATCCCGGTCGCGAAGGCCGGGGCCCGACCGTGAATCGAGTGCATGCCGTAGGTCTCCATGTAGTACGGGAACCTCGCTGCGCACCCGATGCCAGAGACGAAGACGAAATCCTCCTTGTTCCGTCCCAGTGTCGGGAGGGTCTTCCTGACCGCAGCGAGCACGGCGTAGTCACCGCAGCCGGGGCACCAGCGGACATCCTGGTCGGTCGTGAAGTCCTTGGCCTTCAGGGTCGGCAACTGGACATCGGCGTCCTTGGCGGGATTTCCATTCTCCGTGGTCATGGTGAACCCTCATCGATGCATGTGCGGATCCGGTCCCGCAACTCGGCGACCTGGAATGAACGCCCCTTCAGTTCATTGATGCCGATCACGGGCTTCAGGTACTTCCCCTGGAGCAGGAAGCGCAGTTGCCCGGTGTTGTTCTCCGGAACGATGATCGTTGAGTACTTCTCGAGGATCTCGCCGAGATTCGAGGGGAACGGATTGAGGTGACGGATGTGCGCCATGGCCACGGGCACCCCTTCTTCTCGAAGACCATTGACCGCCCCGATGATCGATCCCCGCGTACTTCCCCACCCGAGCACGAGAACGTCGGTGTCGCCCGGATCGTCCACCTCCAGCGGCGGGATGATCGCCTGGGCACGATGGACCTTTTCCGCGCGGGTCTCCACCATGTGCTGGTGGTTGTCACCGTCGTAGGACACGTTCCCTGTGACGTCCTGCTTCTCGAGACCCCCGACCCGGTGTTCAAGACCCGGTGTTCCGGGAATGACCCAGGGGCGAGAAAGGGTATCGGGGTCACGGCGATATGGATTCAACCGCTCGTCGCCGGGGGCCGGTTCGGTCGGATGGGTCACCGGGATCGGCTCGATGGCGTCAAGATCGGGCAGCCGCCAGGGCTCCGCCCCGTTGGCGATCGATCCGTCCGAGAGGAACAGCACCGGGCACATGCAGCGGAAGGCCAGACGTACCGCCTCGAGCACCATCTCGAAGCAGTCGGATGGGCTGCTGGGCGCGACGATGACGCATGGGGTCTCTCCGCTGCGGCCGTACATCGCCTGGAGCAGGTCGGCCTGCTCCGTTTTCGTCGGCATGCCCGTCGCAGGCCCGGCTCGTTGCACATCGACCACGACGAGAGGCAGTTCAAGCATGGTGGCCAGTCCGAGGGCCTCGCCTTTCAACGCGAGGCCGGGGCCGGACGTACCCGTGACACCGAGGTTCCCGGCGAAACTCGCGCCGATGGCGGCGCAGACGGCCGCGATTTCATCCTCGGCCTGGAACGTCCTGATGCCAAGGTGCTTCAAGGCGCTCAGGCCGTGCAGCAGTTCCGAGGCGGGCGTGATCGGGTAGCCGGCGTACAGGATGTCGGTCCCCGACTTCTCTGCTGCGGCCGCGAATCCGAGCGTCGTGGCCTCGGTTCCGCTGATCTTCCTGTACGTACCGGCTTCAAGCGGCGCGGGATTCACCTTGTACTGGACGGGGAAGAGTTCGGCTGTTTCACCAAAGTAGTACCCGGCCTTGAGGGCGGCGACATTGATCGCAGCGACCTCCGGCTTGTTCTTCCTGGCGCCGAAGTAGGTCTCGAGGTAGTCGATGGTCGTATCAAGCGATCGATCGAACAGCCAGTACACGAGCCCGAGTGCGTACATGTTGCGGCAACGGTCGACGTCCTTGGCCCCCATCTCCGAATCGGCAAGGGATTCACGTGTCAGGCGACTGATCGGGATCGGGCGGAACTGGAACCTCGTCGAGAGCGACTCGTCATCCAGCGGGTTCTCGTCGGGCGCATACCCGGCCTTCTTGAGATTGACCTTCGTGAACTCGTCCTCGTTGACGATGACCACTCCACCCGGTTCGACATCCGAGATGTTCATCTTGAATGCGGCCGGGTTCATGGCGACAAGGGCATTGACCGCGTCGCCCGGCGTATGGATATGGTGGTCTGCGAACTGCACCTGGAACCCGGAGACACCGAAGGTCGTCCCCCTCGGTGCCCTGATTTCAGCGGGAAAATCGGGGAAGGTCGCGAAATCGTTTCCGAAGAGGGCGGAGGTCGTCGTGAACTGGCCGCCCGTCAACTGCATGCCGTCACCGGAATCACCGCAGAAACGGATCGCAACGGCATCCATGTCCTTGATCTGGGAAGACGCAGCAGTCGTTGGATTCTCGGTGTTCACGGGGCACGTACCAATAGGAGGGGGCGGACCCGAGCCCGCCCGGGAGAACGCGTCCATTGTAGGAATTCCATGTAGACCGTGGCGTCTCGCTCGAGGACTTCCCTGGAGGGGTTACCTGGGCTTGACCGTGCCATCGGGAGCTCGACGCCCCCAGATGTTCATCAGGATGGCCATGTCATCGACGTCCACCTCGCCGTCCTTGTTCATGTCGCCAGCCATGGGCTTGGGACAGAAGGCCGCGAGGACCTCCTCGCAGGTCGAGTTCGCCCCGGCCCAGACTCCACCCGCCTCGATGCAGGGATCCTCCTCGACCTCGATGCAGGCCCCACCGAGGCAGCAGGCCCCATGCGGGTGTGCAAGCCCGAGCAGGTATCCGCCCCCCGCGATGTCGTCGTTGTCGGTCTGGAAACGACTCGTTCCATCCTCGACGAGGGTGCCGCTCCTGTACCCGTGGTAGATCGCTCCACCCTTGTATGTGGCGGCATTGTTGAAGAAGAGACAGTCTGAAATCGTCGGGGTGCTGTCGTAGTTGTAGATGGCACCACCGTTGTAGGTGGCCAGGTTCAAGGTGAAGTTGCAATGACGAATCAGGGCCGCACTCTGGTTCGCGTTGTAGATGGCCCCACCCGCGTACCGGGCACCATTCCCCTCGAAGTCCGTCGAGATGAACTCCGGGCTGCTCTCAAGGTTGAAGACGCCTCCACCCTTCTGCGCGTTGTTGCTTTCGAAGCGACACTTCTCAAGGGTCACCCTCGACCCGTTCCCGTTGTACATGCCGCCGCCGTTGTAGGTGGCGATGTTCCCCCTGAACGTGCAGTTGCGGAATCGAGGGCTGCTCCCGATCACCACGGCGCCCCCGCCGATTGTCGCTTCCGGACCATGGAAGGATGGGTCACCCGTTCCACCGGTCACCGTGAACCCGTCGATGAGTGTGTCCTTCCCTTCACCACTGACGCAATGGATGACGCTGTTGTTCAGGCGGGCACCATCGAGAATCGTGTCCTCGGCACCGGAACTCGACTTGAGGGTGATGGCCTTGCCCTTCAGGTCGAGTGTTTCGTTGTATCGACCAGGGGCAACGAGGACGGTGTCCCCATTGCTCGAGGCATCAATTGCCTCCTGGAGGGAGGGATGGTCGGCGGGAACGTTGATCGTGCCGGCGAGGGTTCCCTGGGTCAGCATTGCAACGAGAACAACCGGGGCAACCCACCACGGTGCCCGGGTCATGTCTCCTGCCTGGATTCGTCCTGTCATCCTCACGCTGGCCATCCCAACTGTCTCACCAATGCCCCAACCCGGGGCATCGGATCTCGGCATATAAACCCCTTGCTGTCCAGAAGTTGCGAAACTGGCCCTGGACTGCCCCCTGGAAGGGCTCGAAAATGGGGCTGCCGACTCTTCCGGATACGTTCTATCGGGTTCATCGGTTCGATTTCACATGGAAATGACCCGGATTCGACTTCCAAGGGATGTATCACGGCTGATGCAGGCCCAAGCCTGTTCACGCACCTGAAGTCCGAGAATGACCCCCTCCTGCTGGATCCGAGGGCTGTTGGATCGGCCATCCCCGGCCGCAGGATTGCTAGAATCAGCATTCTCGATGTCATGTACATGCATCAGGACGCCACTAGGAGTGCTGGAATGCCGGCTCTTGAAGTTCGAACCAAGCAGGGTCGCAAGCGACTGACGCTCACGAGCGATCCCATCACCGTTGGAAGGTCGGCGGACAATGTCCTGGTGCTTGATGATGATCGAGCCAGCCGATTCCACTGCGTCATCGAGCCGATGGAAGGCAATGACTCCGGCTTCCAACTTCGAGATCTCGGTTCCCGCAATGGAACGAAGTTGAACAACGACGACGTGGATCTCGAGCCCCTGGACAACGGCGATGTCGTCCGGATCGGCAAGACGGAGATCCGCTACATCGACGCCGAGCAGACGACCACGCACAAGCGTTCCAATGTTCCCAACTTCCGGGAAGTCGCCGATCAGGACGACGATCCCTTCGGCGCGGACATCGCAACCCTCGATCTCGACCTGCACGCGGAGGTCGCGACTGGCGCCCAGGCCTCCTACGAGATGAAACTCCGCGAGATGATCGACGTGGGAACCGACCGTGGGTTCGATGAAACCAACATCAGCCTGGTCGATACGCGAGGTGTCACCCTGCACCAGGCGACATCATCGGGTCTTGAATCGGGCACCGAGGAGGATGCGGGTGAAAGCATTCGCGCCTTCAGG
>PBMX01000029.1 GCA_002722935.1 Phycisphaerae bacterium
CACCTCGGAACCGGCCTGCGTGAACCGGAAGATGTTGTCGATGAAGACGAGCGTCTCCTTGCCGGAGGAATCACGGAAGTCTTCCGCCATCGCGAGGCCTGAAAGCGCAACCCTGAGACGTGCGCCCGGAGGTTCGTTCATCTGGCCGAAGACCATCGCCACCTTGTCGATGACGTGGGCGGTGTTCCCGGTTTCATCGGTGTACTCGGCTTCCTGCATCTCGCGCCAGAGGTCGTTGCCTTCACGGGTTCGTTCACCGACTCCGCAGAACACGGAATAGCCCCCGAACTCACGCGCGACACGCGCGATCATCTCCTGGATGATGACGGTCTTGCCGACACCCGCACCGCCGAAGAGACCGATCTTGCCACCACGAACGAATGGGCACAGCAGGTCGACGACCTTGATACCCGTCTCGAGGATCTCGGTCTTGGGATTCAGGGTTTCCAGCTTCGGTGGGGCGGAATGGATCGGACGACGACGCTCGGCTGCAACGGGTCCACGATTGTCGATCGGATCACCAAGCAGGTTGAAGACGCGTCCAAGAACCTCCTCGCCGACGGGAACCGAGACGGAACTGCCGGTATCGACGCATTCCTGGCCACGCTTCATGCCGTCGGTGGAACCCAGGGCGACGCAGCGGACATCACCACCACCGAGGTGCTTGCTGACCTCGCCCACGAGCGTGGACTGCTCGCCACCGAAATCAAGTTCGATGGTGACAGCGTTGTACAGGTCCGGAAGTGCGTCCTCTGGGAATTTCGCGTCGAAGGTCGATCCGATGACCTGGACGATGGTGCCGGTGCTGCCCATGGCGTAATCCTGTGGAATGACAAGAGGTTGAATCTGGTCCTGGAGCCCGGGGGACTCCCTCGCAAGCCGCGTAGGATAGCCTTCGAAGCCAATCTCCGCCAATGTCGGCCGGGCCCGTCATGGCCGGCGGTCCGCTGGGTACCATGCCCCTCGTTCATCGAATCAGGCAGAGGCACACCATGCAGTTCACCTTCCTGGACAACGTCATCGAGCAGTCCGAAGACAGGATCAGGGCCTCCAAGCTCGTCCGGGCCGAGGAGGAGTACCTCGCGGATCATTTTCCGAGTTTCCCCATTCTGCCCGGCGTCCTGATGATCGAGGTCCTCGCCCAGGCTGCCCGGAAACTGCTCGAATCGAAGGGCCTGGAACGGTTCGTGCTCGGGGAGGTCAAGGCCCTGAAGTACGGTTCCATGGTCAGGCCCGGTGAAACGCTCGAGGTGGATGTTGAACTGCTGGGGGCGGCGGAACCGGATGGATGGAAATTCCGTGGAAAGGGTGCCCTCAGCGGGGGTGAGCACGATGGGGAGACAGTTCTCTCCGGACGATTTACAATGCGGCCCGTCCGCGAAACGCCGACGGTCTGATCTACACACCGTGGACATGGCGCAATGCCCGTTCACCCGACCTGGAGAGTCCAACGATGTCCATGAGCAAGGACGAGATCTTCACCAATGTCCAGATGGTGCTTGTCGAAGCCCTCGGCGCCGACGAGGACGAGATCACCGAGAACGCCAGCCTGACTGCCGATCTCGGGGCCGAGTCCATCGACTTTCTCGACATCGTGTTCCGCCTGGAAAAGGCGTTCTCTACCGATGACGCTCCCTTCAAGATCTCGCAGGGGGAACTCTTCCCAGAGAACCTGATGGAGAACGACGACTGGGTGAGTGACGGCAAGTTCACCGAGTCGGGCCTGGCCATGCTGAAGGATCGGATGCCTCACATCGATTTCACCGAGTTCAGCGCGAACCCCGAGCTGGGGAAGGTCGCAGACCTGATCACCGTGTCCTCGCTGGTGACATTCGTTTCCAACAAACTGGAACGTGCCGCAGCCTGAGTTTTCCCGCCCCAGGACAGGGCACCCGTTGCAACGAGGCATCTCATGCGCTGGATGTGGATCGATCGAATCATCGAGTTCGAACCGGAGAAGCGGATGGTCGCCGTAAAGAGCATCTCGCTCTCGGAAGATCATCTCCACGATCACTTCCCCGCCACTGATTCACTCGATGCGCAGCCCCTGATGCCTGCAACACTCATCATCGAGGGCATGGCACAGACCGCAGGGATTCTCGTCGGGTCCGTCAATGGATTCACGGAGAAGGTCATCCTCGCGAAGATCACCGGCGCCCGCCTTGAAGCGGACGTGTTTCCGGGGCAGACCATCCGGTTCGATGCGTCGATCGAGCGGATCGACGCCGGTGGCGCCTCGACGACGGGGACCATCGAGCGGCGCACGAATGGATTCGAAGGCGAGGACTGGGAGCAGATCGGGTCCATCGACCTCATGTTCAGTCACATCGACCAGAACATGGCGGGCGTCGAGTTCCCGGAGCACAACTTCGTCTTCTCCGACAACTTCAAGATGATCCTGCAGAGCGCCGGGCTCGAGCACCTGGTTCGCTGAAAGCGTTGCCCGCCTCGTGCTATTCGACGTGGACGTCCCGGGCCATCCGGTGAAGCGGAGAGTCCGGCGAGGCCTGGAGTTCACGAAGGCGGTCGATCACGAGATCGGGAACCATGTTCCCCAGGCGATCAAGGTCTCCCCCGAGGCCCGCGATCTGCCTGATGAGCCCCGACGAGGTGAAGGCGTATTCCTCCCCCGTGACGATGAAGACCGTCTCGATGTCGGCGACCTGGCGATTCGTGATGGCCAGCTGGCACTCACTGGCGAGATCCGTCACGTTCCTGATGCCCCTGACCAGCGCAGTCGCTCCCATCGCCTTGGCGAAGTCGACCGTCAGGCCGTCGTACGCATGGACGCTCACTGGCGCGAGTTCTGCACCATCATCGAGGCCTTCGACGAGCATTCTGGCCATGTCGGCCCGATCCTCGAAGGAGAAGAGCGTCGGCTTGTCCGGGTTGTGGCCGATGCCGAGGATCATCGCATCGAACATGCCGCGCGCGCGCTGCAGAACATCGAGGTGTCCCTTCGTTACGGGGTCGAATGAACCGGCATAGATCGCGAGGTGTTCCATCAGGAAGGCTGCTCCACACGACATGGTACCCCGGGCAGACGGACCAACCTGCACAACGCGCGGGAACCAACCCTGCACACGTCAAAAACGCCGATGTCGACTTGCTGAGAAGCCGGGTGAATTGGACTGTCTCCATGAACACGCAAGGAAGCAGGCCCTGCCCCCTGAACCGATTGCCGGACCAGGACATACCGGGTCCCGGACAATCTTCCTTTCTCCCGATGGATTGCAACCCACGCAATCCCACCCTTCCTTTCCCCATGGGACCACGCTTCCGTGTGAACACCACGACCCTGCATGTGCAGGGTCGTGGCAATTCCGTGGCAAGCCGCGTTCAGCAATGAATGATGTTGTCCCGCCCGGGTACGAGGATGTCCGCGATCTCGATCGCCTCCTTGAACGACTCCATCGCCTTGTTGGTGTCCCAGCAGTCCTCGAGCACCATCCCGCGTTCGTGGTGCTCGACGGTTGCCACCGCGTCTCCGCAGACCAGGATCGTATGCCTTGGTTGTGGGAGAAGAAGGCCGCAGCAACCGGGCGAGACGCCGTGAAGAGGGAAGAGATCGACTCCCTCCGCGATCGAATCAGGTGCAATCTGCACGCGTTCCAGGATCTGCTGTTCGTCTTCGATGATCACGAGGCGCTCGGAGTCCTGATGCGACTCCGCCTCCATGCGCTCGTTCACCAGGAAGGTTTCCATCGATTCACGTTCGGCTTCGGCCATGTACCAGGATGCATGTTCAAGTCCGATGAGACCTCGCCTGTGGTCCGGGTAGAAACTCGTGAGAAATACGTCGGTAATCTTGGAAAGGCCGATGCCCGATCGTTCCTCGACTCGTTCAAAGAGGTACCTGTAGGGCAATGATGGATTGACCAGTATCTTCCGATCCCCGGACGTGATCAGCGTGATGGTGGCATGCGGGACACGATTGCCGGTGGTGGATGGCCAGAGCGGGTGGGAGGCCATGGTCCCGATCGAAATGATCCTGTATGACGTCGACATTCGAGAGTGGAGAGTGTACTCCAGTGCAAGATTCAGGAGCATGTACTCGTCTACATGATGGGAATGGATCTTCCCTTGACACACGCAGGCTTCTCCCACGTAGACTTGAACCATGCTGCTTCGAGCCCTCCTGATCACACTGCTCTTCCTGTCGCCAGGCGTCATGGCGGTCCAGGATGGAGAACAGCCGAAACCGGAGGAATCGGAAAGGCTCCCCGGCGGATTCCGCGGGGGGGTCGAGTGGCCCACGAGAATCGCGATGCGAACGGCCCTGATCCGCGGCGCATTCCCGATCTCGAGCCAGGTCGTCCTTGTTCCCGACGCCGCCACCTACCTCGATGAACTTGCAAAGTGGACCAAGGAGAATCGGTGGCCTGTCCTGCTTGAAGATGATTTCTACGCGCCGATGTTCATCAGGGCCTACCAGCCCGAGGTGATCTATCGAAGGGACTCGGTCGGGAACCTGCCTGCGGAGCATGAAGATCGAAAGGCGATGATCGAGGAGGTGATCGCACGAGCCTGGCGTCTCGACGCTTCGGAAGCAACGACCAGTACTGAGGCATTCAGCGAGCGGAAGTTCATTCCGGTCGGTGTCGTGCTCACTTCCACCCACGACCCCGGGTGGACGGCTGCGGTCGCGCTGGCAGCCGCTCATGGGCAGTACATCCGCTGGCTCGATGGAGACTGGGGAGAGCTCAACGAGACCCTCGATGCGACGAGGACGCTTGAACTTGTCAAGGAAACGAACAGGCTCGTCGCTTCGACAGGACAGACCTGGGATTCGATCGGGGACGGGATCGAGTTCGTGACCATCTGCAGAACACTTCCAGCCCGCTGCCATTTCAATGCGGGTCAACTGCCGGAGGGAATGCCCTCGCAGATCCTGGAAGGTACCCGGGCCATGACCGACTGCATCGGTCGAATGACCGATGGATCACGATGGGGATTCGCCGGGATGATTCCCGGCGGACAGCGAGCCTCGATCTTCGCCGCGATGAGCAGTTACTTCCTGCCACGAACGAAGGTGTGGTTGGCCAACACCTATCCGGACGAGGACCAGTGGGCCGCATACAGGCTTGATGAAACGGCGAGGCTCGATGCGGGTTTCCAGTTCACCGTCGAGAACCTGGAAATGCTTTCCCTGCCTGAACTGCGGGCCGTCAGCGCCACGGGCATCACGACCGACCTGGCCATGATGACCTCGAAGGGAAATGCCGACTTCTTCGACCTGGGAAGCGATCGCGCCTCTCCATTCGAGGTACCGGTTCTCAATACCCCCACGGCCCTCTACCTGCTGCACAGCTGGTCGATGAAGACTCCCGGTGATCAACAGAGCGTGGGCGGAAGATGGATGCGGAACGGCGCCTATGCCATGGTGGGCTCATCGCACGAACCCCTGCTTCGGGGCTTCGTGCCACCGACCGTCGTCACGACCCGCCTCCTCGCCGGTATTCCACTCGGAGCAGCTGTTCGATACTGGCCAGGAGAAGGTCCCTTCTCGATTCCATGGCGGATCAACGTCTTCGGAGATCCAATCCTGAGAGGCGCTCCCCCGGCGCGAATGCTCCGGCAGATCGGACCCATCGGAGATGGTGCCGGCATGACCGACATTGCTGAAGCAGCTGTCAAGGCGGCGGAACGAGCCATTGAAACCCCTGGTGACGAGGCCTACGCAGAGGCCATCAGGCTCCAGGTCCTGATGGGTTCGGACCTGGTGGCAGTTGATCTCTGGAACAGGGCGGCGGGCGATGGCGCCGATGGACCCGCCTCCGCGCGAGCGGCCCTCGGCTCGCTTTTCCGGGAAGGAAAGGCGATGGGTTTTGCCGCGGCATTTGAACGACTCGATCGCAGAACCTCGATGGATCGTGACATGCTCTGGTCACTTCTGGGCGACCGCTTGACGCAGCCGGGTGATCCGGTGTTCGTCGATCTGCTGGACCAGAACATCAGGACTGCGTTTCCTTCCGGTGACATGCAGCGGCTCGCCCCGGCACTTCAACGAGTGCACGGAACCGCCCATGTTCGCCAGCGGATAGGAGAGCTCAAGGGCGGCGCATCGAACAGGCGAGAGCAGAAGGCCCTCGATGAGTTGAGCGAACGCTACCGTTGATTTCGATCAGTCGGACCCGGCGATGGCCAGGTATTCAACCGGCTCCGCCGAAACGAAGAGGTGCCAGGCCCAGAGCGACTGGCCCAGCCCGTCACCTGCACTGACACAGAGGGGGTTCGTCGCCGGTTCGATGATGACCGGTGCGCATACCTCTTCACTTTCCATGACGGACAGCGATACCAGCACGGGTTGTGGCGCTTCCATGATCGACGCGGTGGTCGCGGTGCAGCCTTGGATGACGCCAAGAGCAGTACATGCCAGGATGGCCTTGAGCAGACGTGAGTTCATTCCAGCCCCTCGGATGTGGAAACCGGACCTGCAAGAGGCTCGATTTCACGGGTCTACCTGCTCGTCGGCACCTTTCGAGGCCTCCTGAAGCAGGAGGTCGAAATCCATCCGGAATCCGGGCCGGGGGGAGGCCGATAATCAATCCCCTCTCAGGGATCAACAAATCCCCCTTCAAATGCGATCCCGACGAACCATCGGTCCAAGCCTGTCGATGTAGTCTGTACGGATTGTCCGGACAGTCTCCAGGGGATGTCGCCATGGGTCTGGTGAAGTGGATACGTGCAAGCGTCGCCTTCGTCGTGGTTGTCATCGCCACGCCGTCGATGGGTGTCGACGTCACGCCCACCGAATCCCAGGATGGATTCGCCTATGGCGTTTCGACATTCGGTCTCAAGTGGAATCACTCGCACCCGGACCTTCCGTCGATGGATTCACTGCTGTCGATGCCGATTGCCTTGACACGAACACCCGAGGGGTGGATCGGCCCGAGGCCCGGCCACGTGGTGGTCACATCCCTCGGCGAACTCAATGCCGCCGGCGGAGGTACGTTCTGGTCATCGGCACTGGGAACCATTTCGACGAACCTGTCGGCGAAGTTGATCCAGGACGGGCTCATGGGCGTCTTCGTGACGGTCGACCAGTCGCAGATCAGCGCTGCAGCGGACTCTCTGGGGCAGGACCTCCGCCAGGGGTGGAATCTGGAACTCGATTACATCATGACGGTCGGTCGGATTTCCGAGGTCAGGACGGTTGCGGCCGGAGACCGACTGGATTCCGACGCCGGGATCAACAACCCCGTCCACCAGCGGATCATCGACGAGTCTCCCCTGAAGGGTGATTCCGAGGACACCCAGGGCGACCTCCTCTGGCGAAAGCAGCTGGAGGAATACTTCCTCTACCTGAGTCGACATCCAGGCCGCACCGTCGAAGCATCGGTGGCGGCCTCTTCCCAGCCGGGCGGCGTGTCGCTGGACTTTCTCGTTCGAGAAAACAAGCCGCTGACGCTGATCGTGGAGTTGTCGAATACGGGCACGTCGCAGGAAGGCTACTTCCGACAGCGATACGGCCTCTATCACTCGCAGTTGACTGGAAACGACGACACCCTCTCCCTGACATACCTCACATCCGATTTCGATCGTTCAAATGCATTCTTCGGGAAATACGATGCCAGGCTTCCCGGTACGGAACGGATGCGATGGAGTCTCGCCGGTGACTGGAGCCAGTTCGTCGCCGATGAGTTCGGCATCCTGACGGATGCCTTCGAGGGTGATTCATGGTCCGTGACCGGAGATGTGACGGCGAACATCGTTCAGAACGGCTCCTTCTTCCTCGATCTCGTGGCCGGACTTCGGTACCAGCACCTCTTCGTTCGCAACAACCTCTTCCAGGTGGAAAGCAGCGTCGAATGCCTGCTTCCGATCATCATGCTCGAGGCGGATCACCTCGGCGACTGGTCGAACTTCAATGGAACCCTCGGGCTCGAATTCAATACCCTCGGGAACAGCGAGGAAGACCTGGTGCTGATGGGACGATTCGATCCATCGGAAAACTGGGCGCGAATGAACTGGAGTGCCGTCAACTGGGTCTTCCTCGAGCCACTTCTGAACCCCGCTGGATGGGCTGATCCATCAACACCTGAATCCTCCACGCTCGCCCATGAACTCATGCTGTCATTCAGTGGCCAGTACGCATTCAACAGTCGCCTGATTCCCCAGTTCCAGGGCGTGCTTGGCGGCATGTACTCGGTCCGCGGATACCCGCAGTCCGTGGCAGCCGGTGACTCGACCCTCCTTGCGAAAGCCGAGTACCGGTTCCATGTGCCGAGGATCTTCGCGATCGATCCGGTTCCCATGGAGTTCCTTGGGGACCCGTTCCGCGCCGCTCCACAGCATGTCTACGGAAGACCCGACTGGGACCTGATGCTCTGCGCCTTCATCGACGCGGGGACGACCATGCAGTCGCATCGAACGTTCTTCGAATCCGACGAGACACTCATCGGTACGGGCGTCGGTTTCGAAATCCTGTACAAGCAGAACCTCCGCTTCAGGCTCGACTGGGGATTCCCGTTGAAGGATCTCCCGGCTGCCGGCGTTGAAGTCGGTGATGAACGAGTCTACGTCTCCGGCTCGATCATCTTCTAGGCGACGCGATTCCCTGCGTTACAAGGAACGCCCTGGCAACGCGTCAACGCGTCGCAAGTTCCGTTTGTGAGGGTCAGGGACGATATCGGACCCGAATTGCGCCAACTCGTGAAGACCCCCTGCGAAAGCCGTGGTATGTTTTCCATGGTCCTGGCAGCAGGATTCCGGGAGTGGCGGGGCTCCATGCCCGCCTACAGGGACATGAAGACGTGCAGAAAATGATTGACCACATCATGAAGATGGTGTGCATGCCGCTCCGGCGATGGCGAGGCATGCTTGCCGCTTCCCTTGCAGGTTGGATGGGAACATTCGCATTCGCGATCCCTGAAGGCGGCACGTGGGAATACGGGAATGGAACCATCACCTACACCAGTGGCGGAACGACTCTCACGATCGATGCTTCTTCCAACACCAGCATCCTGAACTGGCTTCGCTTCAACATCGCCAACGGCGAGAGCGTCTTCTTCAATCTTCCCAACTCCTCCTCACGCGTGCTCAACCGCATCAACGGCTCGAACGGCATTTCCTTCATCAACGGGGTGCTCGCTTCGAACGGGCAGGTCTACCTGGTCAACCCGGCAGGCATCACCTTCGGAGGTGATTCGATCCTGAACGCGAATCGCATCTACGCCGCTGCGGGCGACATGAGTTCGGATGATTTTCTGAACGGCATCGACCGGTTCACGAATCTCCAGGGAGAAATCATCAACCAGGGCATGGTTTCCGCGAACGAGGTCCATTTCATCGGACATCGCGTCGTGAACGACACGACCGGTGTCGTCGAGGGTGGCCTGATCAGTTTCAGCACCGGCAATGAGGTCTGGATCCAGCGTGTTGGAGACGGCATCTCCATCCGTATCGACGGCCAGGACCTTGGAGATCCGCAGGAAGGCACGGTCAATGCATCACTCGATGGTGCAGGCGGAATCGAGAACCATGGCTCGATCATCGCGGACCCCGGGGGCGCGATTCACCTTGCCGCAGGCGACCTTCATGGTCTTGCTCTTCTGAATACCGGGACCATCGAGGCCAGTGGCGGAACCATACAACTCACCGCCAGGGGTGGAGCCGTTCACAATGACGTCACGGGTGTCATAGATGCATCCAGCGCCAGCGGCAACGGGGGCGACATCCTTGTACAGGGACCGGTCATCGTCAACGAGGGCCTCATTGCAGCGAACACGGACGCTGTCGGAGGAGAGGCCGGGACGATCGACGTGCGGGCCCATACGAACGCCATCTTCACCGAGACAAGCGACGTGCAGGCACGTGGCAACATCGCCGGCAGTGGTGGCGAGATCAACATCGAAGCCACGAACGGCACCGTCTACCTCGCCGAGGGAGGAACCCTCGATGTCAAGGGAGGACTTCTCGGAGGCGACGGGGGCAGCGTCTCGATCACCGGCGGACAGGTCTATCACAGGGCGACGACGAAGGTCGGCGCAATCAACGGTGCCGACGGTTCGCTTTCGGTGACCGTTGATGAAAGCATCGTCACGACGGACGCATCGGTCGGCGACCCCATCGGCGATCCTTCGGGCCTGGACCTGACATCCGCCCTTGAGGTCACGAGCCAGGTCGGCACGAATGTGCTGCACATGTTCGACGGGGATGTCTCGATCGACTCCGGCGAGAACGTCTCCGTCATCGACGGATTCGACCTGAATGGACATGACCTCGACATCACCGCCGGGAACAACATCAATCTCTTTTCCGAAGTCTCGGGTCTGAACGACTTCACCCTCACGGCGGCGGACACGATCGAGTTCGGTGACAGTTTCACCGACATCGCTGGAAACGCCACCTTCACGGCGAGTGAGATCAGGGTCGAGGCGGATTCTCCCGTCTCCATCGAGACGGGAGGCTGGCAGACCTGGGATGGAAACGTCATCCTCGAGCAGACCGACCTGTCGGTAACCGCCGATTGGGCGGAATTCACCGGAACCATCGACTCGGATGGGCCTTTGCATGCTTCCGAGCTGAACGTCGATGTGGATGGTGAACTTCGCATCCTCGGTTCGATCGGATCAAACGGGGCCCTTGGATCGATCGACCTGACAGGGGACCTGATCACCCTGGGCGGAACTGAAATCACCGCCTATGGCGACATAGCCCTCAACGGTGATGGACATGCCGACTTCGGAGAAGCCGCGACCATCGTCGGTCTCGCCGACTCCCTCTCTATCACTTCGCTGATGGGCGACATCCTGCTTGGCCAGAACGAGGTCTTCACGCAACTGGGTGATCTTTCGATGGATGCGGACGGGCTCGTCAGGATCGGAGACATCAATACCCTTGGAGACTTCAGCGTAACTGCTCCCGACATCGAGATCATGTCCCGCGAAGGCGGGAATATCCTCCAGTCGGACGGCACCTACGTGTATGCACCCGGCGTGGCGATCATTTCCGGCGGTTCGATCTTCTTCTCAAGCACGCCGACGATCCTTGGTGGCCTCGGAGCGGACCCGGTGTTCGCCTCCGTCGAGGATTCAGTCTCGTTCAACTCGACGCTCAGCGGATTCGAGACCATGCAGCATGCACCACTGGACATCGGCGACTTCACCTTCGGTGACGTGGTGCTCAACCTGAACCCGGTACCGGCAAACGGGGGTGGCGATGATCCGGCCAATGGCGGCGATACGTCGCCTTCCGACTTCGACGGCAACCTGCCGGGACCCGGTATCGATGCACTCCTCGCCTCCGCGGAACAGGTCGGAGCGACGGAGGGCGATCCACTTGAAATCGAGGATCCAGAGGAAGGACCCCTCGCGGATTCCGAGGGACTGATCGTGACGGCCGAGGACCTGTCGATCGATGTCGAGGTTCTCTCCGAGAACCCCGATGATCAACAGGGTTCGGTGACCAGGGCGGACATTCTCGCGAACTACCCCGTCAACAGCGTCAACCCGGCGACCGGGAACATCCGCGTGAAGCAACGGCGCCTGAATCGAACCATGCTTCGCAGCAGCCTTGAGAAATACCAGGACCTCCTCGCCCTGCAGCCTGGTGATGTCGAGGCCAACATCCGGGACAACAACACGTCCCAGATCGCGAATTCCATCAATGCCTCCTGGGCGGAGTATTCCCGGGGGGGAGAAGGCGAACCCTCCACCGCGGGATTCGCCGAGTGGCTGGACGCGACGCCGGGCCAGGCCGAAACCCGCGAGTACGTCCGGGACCTGCGGGCCGTCTTTGGCGACCTCGGGAACAGCGGACTCAGCAGCGGCGAGTTCTCCTACGCACGATTCAGAACGATCGAGCGGATCATGGACAGCGCAAGTGGGCAGGGTGGAATGACACCATCACAGCTCAGCGCCACGCTCGGCTCCTGATTTCGATTCATTCCGACAGAAGATCGCCCGCGGGAACAGGTTCGCCCGAATCACCTGTCGGTTCTCCGAAGATCGCAGTGCCGACTCGAACGACGTTCGCTCCGCACTCGAGTGCCTGCTCGTAATCACCACTCATTCCCATCGACAGGATGTTGAACTGGTCCCCGGCGGCTCCTGACTTCTTGATTTCCTCGAAGATCTCACGCGTGCGATCGAAGATGGCTTTCAAGGTCCCCGGGTCATCGAGTTTCGGAGCCATGCACATCAGTCCTCGGACCCTGATGTCCGGCAGGTCCGCGATCTGGTCGATGAGATGCGATGTCGCAGGCGGAGCGATCCCGAATTTCCCTTTTTCCCCGGCCGTGTTGACCTGGATCAACACCTGGGTCTTCGTCCCCTCCCTGCGGCCCGGGCACGCCTGGATTTCCTCGGCCAGCCGAAGCGAATCGACCGAGTGGATCAGGGTCGTGGCCGGAAGAATCTTTCGAACCTTGTTTCGCTGAAGATGACCGATGAAGTGCCATCGAACGGATTCGGGCATCGTGCCACCACGGCCGCCCAGTTCCTGGTGGCGATCGAGGAAGTCGGCGACCTGGGCTTCGAACTGGATGAAGTGCTGCATCCGGCTTTCGCCGAAGTCCATGTGACCATGCTCGATCAACTCGCGGACCTGCGAGATGGATGCATTCTTCGTGACCGCGACAAGAATGACCCTTCCGGGATCCGTTCCACCTCTCGCCGCAGCTTCGGCCACCCGTTCACGGACCTCTTCGAATCGACGGATTGTGGCACTGTTGGTGGGCATTGATGGTCGAGGATACGCGAGCAATTCCCGTCGAGCAAGACCCGGGGCCTCCGGGGGGATCAGGCCTCCGAGGCCGCGATCTGGTAGGTCAACTGCTCGAGCGACCGTGATACATCGACACTTGTCACCTCGACGCCCTCGGTGAGATCGAGGCGGACGGGCGTGAAGTTCAGGATTCCTCGGATCCCGGCATCCACGAGCTGCGTCGCTACTTCCTGCGCGGCATGTTCGGGGACGGAAAGGATGGCGATGTGAACCTCGTGCTCAACGATGTATTCATGCAGGGCCTCCATGGGATGAACCGTGCATCCCCCCGCTTTCATGCCCACCTGGCCCGGCGATGCATCAAAGGCCGCGATGATCCGGAATCCCTTTTCCCCGAATCTCGGGTAACTCATGATCGCCCGACCGATGTTGCCGGCCCCGACAACGATGGCATTCCATTCCCTGTCCACCCGCAGGATCCGTCGGATCTGTCGTGTCAGGCCCTCGACCTGGTATCCGATTCCCGGCTGGCCGAACTGGCCGAAGCAACTGAGGTCCTTTCGCACCTGGGCGTCACTGATCCCGACGAGGGAACCGAGTTGCCGGGAACTGACGGTCGGCTTCCCCTCGGACTCGTGCTTCTCGAGGGCACGCAGGTAGAGGCTCAGTCGCTTGATCGTCGGACGAGGTATGTTCGCAGGTTCCGGCACGCAATCGCAGTGTATCAGCCTGTGCAGGCGTTCGGCCTCCCGGGCATGGTTGCTCTGGTTCCACTGTGTAGGATGTTCAAAGATGCATTTCGAAGACATCAGGCAACGAGACGCTCGAACCATCAGTTTCGAGTTCTTTCCCCCGGCTTCCGAGAAGGCGCTTGAGCGGCTTCGCTCGAAGCTTGATGATTTCATCTCCCTGGCCCCCTCGTTCGTCTCGATCACCTACGGCGCCGGTGGATCAACGAGGGAACGGACTCACGACCTGGTCATTGAACTCGGGCAGACTGGCCAGGTCGATCCGATACCGCATCTGACCTGCGTACGACAGACCCGATCCGAGGTCCAGACGATTCTTGAACGGTACGCATCCGCTGGCATCAGCAACCTGCTGGCCCTCCGGGGGGATCGACCTGTCGATGATCCCGGTGAACCCGGAGAGGAGGAGTATGCCTACGCCATAGACCTGGTCAGGCATATCCGATCGTTCAATGAATCCGGGATCCATCCCGACCCGCGTGGATTCGGAATCGGGGTCGCCGGATTTCCTGAAGGACATCCCGAGACACCAAATCGACTCAAGCAGCTGGCATTCCTCAAGGAGAAGGTGGATGCAGGTGCACACTGGGTCACGACCCAGTTGTTCTTCGACAATGCCTCCTTCTACGACTGGCGGGAACGATGCGACCTCGTTGGAATCCATGTTCCACTCGTCGCCGGCATCATGCCCATCACCAGCATGAAATCGCTCCACCGGATGGCGGACCTCGCAGCCGGAACCAACTTTCCGGCGCGCCTCCAGCGGGAGATCTACAGGCACCAGGATGACCCCGGGGCCGTTCAAAAGGTCGGGGTCGAATGGGCCGTTGAGCAGTGCAGGGATCTGCTTGAACACGAAACCGATGGAATCCACTTCTACACGTTGAACAACTCCGATGTGACCATGGAGATCTTCAGATCCCTCGGCATCGAGGATGCCAACGCCCTGCGTTGAAACGCAATTTGCCTTCCAGGGTCGTTGCATCTACCCTCACGCATCCATGTCCCGCTTGCGCACCATTGCTGGAATGCTGACCGTCCCCGGCTTCTGCTGCGCAATCGCCGCGGGAGCCCCGGCAGGTCCCCTGCCACCGCCCCAGCCGAGTGTGAACCAGGATTCACCGGCCGTATGGGTGGGCATGCTGCTCATGTTCATCATCGTTGCCGTCATCGTGAGCATCAGCATGATGCCCTCGAAGCGCGGCCACCAGGACTGAGGGGCATCGGTCGTATCGTCGAGAATCCGTTCGCCGCTGCGGCCGAGCGGGTGAAATCGAGATCAGTCCACGTGGGGTACGATGGAGCCATGGCCGTCGAACGCAGAGTTGATACCGTCATGGTGGACCAGAGAGCCGGGGCGTTTTCCCGGAGATCCATCAAGACCGATTCAAAGGCCGCAGGCCTTCGACTGGCGATCTCGATGCTTGACTTGACGACCCTCGAGGGAAAGGACTCTCCGGAGAAGGTTCGTTCGCTGTGCAGGAAGGCGATGAGGCCCTACGCGGGGGATCTTGCTCCGCCCGTCCCCCGGGTTGCCGCTGTCTGCGTCTATCCGTCGCATGTACGGACCGCGGCCCGGATGCTTGCGGGATCGGGTGTACACGTAGCGTCGGTCGCGACGGGGTTTCCAAGCGGCCAGTATCCACTTGATGTCCGGCTCAGGGATGTCAGTGCGGCCATCGAGGCCGGGGCCGACGAGATAGACATGGTCATCAACCGCGGCGCATTTCTTGCTGGCCGAACGACCGAGGTGGCCGAGGAGATACGACAGGTGTGGCAGGCCTGCGAAGGGGCGCACCTGAAGATCATTCTTGAAACCGGCGAACTCGAGACCTACCAGAACATCCGGAAGGCCAGTGATCTGGCGATCGAGGCCGTCGCATCGACGGGCGTCCTGCGTGACGGTGAGGTGTTCATCAAGACCTCCACGGGCAAGATCTCGCCGGCAGCCACGATGCCGGTCACCCTGGTCATGCTCGAGGCCATTCGGGATCACTTCCTCTCGACCGGTGTTCGAATCGGGATGAAGCCGGCAGGTGGAATCAAGACCGCGAAGCAGGCGCTCCATTACCTTGTCATGGTCAAGGAGACCCTCGGGGAGGAGTGGCTGACCCCCGATCTCTTCCGGTTTGGAGCCTCGAGCCTGACGAATGATCTTCTGAGGCAGTTGCTGAAGATTCTGACCGGACACTACATGGCCATGCATGATTTCTCAGAGGCATGATTCAACGATGACAAGCGTCGACTCACAATCCAGTGGACCCGCGGGCTGGGACTACAGTCCCGCTCCCGAGCGTACTCGTGTCCCGATCAAGGATGAATACGGTCTTTTCATCGACGGCGCCTTTCGAGCTCCGAAATCACGGCGGCGATTCGAGACGATCAATCCCGCGACCGAGGAGGTCCTTTCCCGGGTTTCCGAGGCGGGGCCAGCGGATGTCGACGCCGCCGTCGAAGCGGCCAAGGCCGCCGGCCCGGGCTGGGCGCGACTGAAGCCCGCTGAACGGGCGAAGTTCCTGTTTCGACTTGCCCGGAGAATCCAGGAACGGTCCCGCGAACTGGCGGTGCTCGAAACGATGGATGGGGGAAAGCCCATCAAGGAGTCACGTGACGTCGCCCTGCCACTCGTTGCGCAGCACTTCTTCTACCACGCGGGTTGGGCGGACAAGCTCTCCTACGCCTTCCCGGGGCGAACACCGAAGCCCGTGGGAGTCTGCGGACAGATCATTCCCTGGAACTTCCCTCTTCTCATGGCTGCATGGAAGCTCGCTCCGGCATTGGCCTGCGGCAATACATGCGTGCTGAAGCCCGCTGAAACCACGTCGCTTACGGCCCTGCATCTCGCCGAGATTCTCCAGGAAATCGAGCTCCCTCCGGGTGTCGTCAACATCGTCACGGGTGCCGGAGAGACCGGGGCCGCCATCGTGGATCACCCGGACGTGAAGAAGGTCGCATTCACCGGCTCGACCGAGGTAGGCAAACACCTCGCCCGCTCGGTTGCCGGAACCGGGAAGAAACTGACGCTGGAACTGGGTGGCAAGAGCCCGAACATCGTCTTCGCCGATGCGGCGATCGACCAGGCCGTCGAGGGAATCGTCTCGTCCATCTGGTTCAACCAGGGCCACGTCTGCTGTGCCGGTTCGCGTCTCTTCGTCCAGGAATCGATCGCCGACGAGGTGATCGACAAGCTTGCCCATCGCATGCGTTCACTTCGAGTCGGTGATCCACTGGACAAGAACACCGATGTGGGCGCCATCAACTCGAGTACGCAGTTGAAGACGATCGAACGGTACATCGACGCCGGTGGAGACGAAGGGGCGATCCTCCACGAGGTCAATGATCAACCGCTTCCCGAGAAGGGCTTCTGGTGCCGCCCATGCTTCTTTACCGGCGTCCAGCCGTCCCATGTCATTGCGCGCGAGGAGATCTTCGGGCCGGTCCTGTCCGTCATGACCTTCCGCACGCCTGAAGAGGCCCTCTCGCGAGCGAACAACACGCCATATGGACTGGCTGCGGGAGTCTGGACGAACACGGGCTCCAAGATCTTCGAGATCGCCAGGAAGCTCGATGCCGGCGTCGTCTGGTGCAACACCTACAACAAGTTCGATGCGAGCTCTCCCTTCGGTGGATTCAAGGAATCCGGATTCGGTCGTGAAGGTGGACTGCAGGGCTTGAGAGCCTACGTGAGACTCTGATCATGACCGAACCTGTACGACACGAACGAACCCTGCTGACACGTATCCTCGGGCATGCCGCGATGCGATGCATCGAGGCCTTCGTTCTCGCCTGGATCGTCTGGTTCGCCGGGGATCTAACTCTTACGGCCGGAGAGCATGATCACAGCATGTGGGCGTACATGGTCCAGAACGGCATCCTGGAGTTCTGGGAGCACCTCTTCCTCGTCAGGGATTCCGCGGTCCGTGGAGGCGCCTGGTGGCTTCTCCTGGGCTGCCTGTGCATCACGTGCTTCATGCGGTATCGAGTGAAACTCAGGAGCCTTCTCGAGGGCTGATCAACCGGAGACCGGATTCACACATGCCAGAACGACTGGACATCATCAAGACGTGCAAGCTCTTCATCGGCGGCTCATTCCCACGAACGGAGTCCGGTCGATCCGAACCGATTCATGACGGTAAAGGTCGCGTGATCGCTCACGCATGCGTCGCTTCGAGGAAGGACCTCCGGGAAGCGGTCGAATCAGCTCGACGGGCTCGTGAAGGCTGGGCCGACGCCTCGTCCTACCTGAGAGGGCAGATTCTCTACCGCATGGCGGAAATGCTCGAGAGTCGGAGAGAGGAGTTCGCATCCGCGCTGAGCACGACGTCTCCACTCACACCTGCGAAAGCACGGCGGGAAGTCGACGCGAGCATCGACCGGGTGGTTCGATTCGCGGGCTGGGCGGACAAGTTCCAACAGGTCCTGGGCTGCCAGAATCCAGTTGCGGGTCCCTACTACAACTTCTCGGTTCCACAACCAAGCGGACTCGTGGGCATCCTCGCACCCGATGCACCATCGCTCCTTTCGCTCGTCACGATGATCGCGGCACCGCTGTCCGTGGGATGTCCGGTGGTTGGAGTCGCGTCCGAAACGTCTCCTCTACCCGCCGTTCTCCTCGGAGAAGTCTGTGCGACATCTGATGTACCCGGCGGAGTCGTCAACCTGCTTACAGGGAAGAGAGACGAGCTCATCGAGCCGATGGCTGAACACAGGGAGATACAGGTTCTGGCGGCCGCCCGACTGAAGCCCGCTCAACGCGAACTGATCCAGACCGCCGCTGCGGACGGGCTGAAGCGTGTCAACCTGCTTGAGTATTCAGAATCCGATTGGAACGATGATGATGTTGCAGCGTCGCCCTGGGATCTCGAACCCTATATCGACACCAAGACGATCTGGCATCCCTCCGCGACCTGAACGAACGGCCGCATCAGAGCAGGGGAACTTCGACGAGGCGTGGCGACTGTGGCCTGCCACCCTTCGAGGGATCCTGGGGATCATAGAGATCGATGAGCGGTTCTCCGTTTACAAGTCGTTGCGGGAACTGCATCAGGTATCGCTCGACTTCCGGGCTCTTGATCCCGGTTGTTGAATCCAACGCCCGGTGATCGAATACTCCGACGGTAACCATGCTCATCTGCCGGGCATCATCATGGTGGAAGAACGCGGGCATGCCCTGCTGCCTCAAAGCGACTGCATATGACTCCGCAGCCTTCTGGCGTCGAGCCGCCGGGTACTCCCCGCTGTCGAAATCACCCCAGACCGCGATCTCGAGGGTGTACATGGTTCTCACATCCGGGTACTTGATGCGCAATGAAACGAGTTCATGCTCCGGAACGGTTCTGGGATCACGGGGAACCTTCAACTCCGCGATCATCGCCTGTGGGAAAATCTGTCGGTTGTTGACCGTCAGGTTTCGCAGCCGCTCGACATCGGCACGTGCCTCGGGGTCGGTCCAGTCGTCATAACTTCCGAAGACGACGACGGATCCCCGGGAATCCGGGTGTGTTCGAAGACCTGAATCGAGCGTAGGAAGCAGTATTCCCAGCCTCTTCCTGTACTCCTCGGCCTGGTCTTCATGACCGGTCGAGGTAAACGTCGCAAGGACGATGCCGAACCCCGATGACGAATCCCCTCCTCGTGAACCGCCTGCAGGAAGATCGACCGCGGAACTGGCGGCTTGATTCCGTCTCTGTGATGCGGAGGCGACTCCCAGCCGGTCTTCAATCGATTCCCAATCCTGTCCGAGGTCCAGATTCGAATCCATTTCCTCACCGGAATGGATCCGCGTCGACTCCGGGGACGTATCAAATCGTGATTGAGCAACAGGTCTCGATGACTCGTTCGACTGGCATCCAGTGAACAAGGAGCCCGCCATGAGCAGGAACAGGGTTGCCAAGGGTCTCAATACCACGTCGGTACCTCCTGGAAAGGGAATCGTATCCTTCCTTCCAGGGAAGGGCACCCGGTGCCGAGGTCGAAGGGGAGCCGGAAGCCTTCTGGGAACCAAAAAATGGGGTTCCCGGGCTGCTCTGCTTCGACATTCAAGCCCTGGGGCCCAGAAGGTCGATGTAGGTCGTGGAGACGGGCTTTCCCAGGTGCCCCGCCTCCTATCGGATTCAGGGAAGAATCTGCGAATCAGATGATGGATGGGTCTGTCTCGACACCGTGATGCGGTGTCGCTGAGGAGTTCTATCAAGATGCCAGATATCGCATCAGTACATAATTCGGTGGGCCCCCTGCACTCGATCCCGAGTACAGGAAGAGAAGGGATCGAGCGACCTGCTTCCCTTGAAACGCCTGCGGATCGTCTTCAACGGCAGGATCGCGTGGAAGTCTCACGACACGCGGAATGGTTCCAGGCACTTCGAGAAATGCCGGAGATCCGACAGGATCGCGTTGATGCCGTACAGAAGGCCATTCAGCAAGATGCTTACATCACGCCGGAGAAGATAGACGCCGCGATCCAGGGTCTTCTCCAGGATGTACTTGGCTGAGAAGCCCCGTTGATTCAATGAACAGGCCGGGATGCCGCTGGACGGGTATCCTTCATCCATGCGCCCCGCGCCATTTCTCATCTGGACATGTCTTGCGATGGCAATCCTTTCCGGTTGCCAGGCAGGCGGATCGAGCGCCACGCCGTCGGAACCGGTCATCCAGGTCGACCAATGGCCATTCTCGCCTGAATCAATAAGAGTCCACCCGCTGTCTCGTATCAAGTACGGCGATGATGGATCCCTCCAGGTCCAGGGCAGGATCGAGTTCCTTGATCGAGATGGATTCTCGACGCGAGGGGTCGGGACGCTCAAGATCATCCTGGCCGGCTCTTCGTCGGGAGGATCTCATGCAGAATCCAGCTGGGAATCCGATCTCAACGACCTTGAGACCAACGGCCAGTACTACGACGAAGTGACTCGAACCTACCTCTACAGCCTCTCGCTGGATGAGGTGGGTGATGTGCCGCTGGAGCCGAGTCTCCATGTACGACTCGTACTGCCTGATGGACGAATCCTCTCGGACAAGTCCGACATCCACGTCAGCAGGAGCAGATCGGGGTCAGATGATCTCGATGACTGAATACTGATCGAGATTCAGAATCGCGATTTCCCCGTCATCCAGGCGAAGTTCAAGCCGATCCAGCCAGTACTGGTCGTCCTTTGCATGCGCGAACCATGAACCGGTCTTCGCCTGGCGGCATCGAATCACCACACCTTCGACGTCCTGGGTCCAGGTGCGATCTCTCAGTGGGGTCTGCTGGATCACCCGTACACGGGTTCCCGCATCGAATCCTTGAGCCTGGTGAGCCATCATCCGCGCATCCTATCAGGGGAGAGGAACTTCATCCTCAAGACAACGGTACTTCCAGACTGGCGGGTCCGAAGGTCACGATGGTGGGAGGCGCGAGCAATCGAGATTCGAGGTATTCATTCAATCGCTGCAGGGTGATCCCCCGCACCTCCTCGAGCAACTCCTCCATGCTTCGAGTCCGTCCAATCGTGAAATAATCACCGGCCAGTGCTGCTGAACGTGCCCGGGTGGATTCACCGCCAAGCACGATGGCACTCTCGAGACTTGTTCGTGCACGCTCGAACTCCTCCGATGTCACTCCAGCACCCATTCGTTCAAACTCCTGGAGACAGACATCAAGCGTTTCCTGCGCACGCTCCGGAGTCGTTCCGGCGTAGAGGCTTATCGTTCCCTGGTCACGTCCAGGTTGATAGCGTGCCCCTACGCTGTAGCACAGCGATCTCTTCTGCCTGACCTCCGTGAAGAGGCGACCACTGGATGTACCACTCAGGATGCGCATGGCCATCCGCTCGACAGGCGCGTCCGGATGAGACCTGGATGGTGCATGCCATGCTGCACCGATGTGCACCTGATTCGAATCCCGCATCTCATGGTGTGTTCCGCCTGGCGCAGCTTTCGATGGTGCAGGAGATCCGGCATGGCCCGTCCAACCGTCGAGGACTTGCTCGAAGATCTCGATGGTTTCCTTCGGATCAAGCCTGCCCGCCAGTGAGATGATGCAACCTCCGGGAACGCACCCTGCTCGCCATGCATCTCGAACCTCCTCATGACGCAGGTTCTCGAGCATTGAACGCTCCCCATACCCCGACCGGTTCATCGGGGAGGGCCGGTGAAGCCCCTTCAGCTTGATCATCACCTCCTGCCTCGGGTCATCCTTCAACGAATCAAGGGCCTGGATGCAGAGGCTCCTGGAGGATTCCATGGACTCCCTGGGAAGGGCTGGATTGCGCACTATCAACCCGATCAACCTGATCGCCTCGGGAAGTTCATTGCCGGTACAGGTCGAGGCGATCTCAAGGTGATGAACACTGATATCCGTATGTCTCTGGAGTCCATGTCGATCGAGGAATTCACTCAAGGCTCGACTGTCCATGTCGCCCGCGCCTCGAAAGATCAGTTCTTCAAGCATGGCGGATACACCGACCTGCTCATCCGGGTCATGTGAAGATCCCGCCGGCAGGAGCCACCGCATTGATGTTGATGCGACTGCGTCATCGGGCTCCATCAAGAGGACCGATCCACAGGAAAGATCATGTGTGTGGATAACTTTTTTCACTGGTCAACCTTCATCAGGGTTCATCGATGAAACGACACGATAACGAATGTCGTACGCATCGATGCCTCAACTCGATTTGTTTCACTTGACTCCCGCGCAATCCCCACCTGGTTGCGCAACCCTGCAAATGCGGCTTTTTGCCGCTGCAAGGCTTGCTTTAACCAAACTATTCATGGTTGCATCTTTCCAGCACTTGCACATGCTCCTCGCGACTGCTTGTTCACGCAGTTCATTGCATTCAAGTCCGCATAACTTTTGCGCATGCAAGTCGATGAGTGCTGCAAATTTTTCACATATTTTTTATCGTCAAGAACAAGTCATCCTCTGACCGATCGTGTACAAACTCTCAGGAAGCGTTCTTTCATGGGGGGTTTGTGCACCCCCGCTTCCTAGAAACGCTAGCGGAAACAGGAGGTCAATCTCATGGCCAAGAAACGAAGAAAAAAGGCGACTCGCAAGAAAGCGACTCGCAAGAAGGCGACTCGCAAGAAAGCGACTCGCAAGAAGGCTACTCGCAAGAAGGCCACTCGCAAGAAGGCCACTCGCAAGAAGGCCACTCGTAAGAAGGCCCGTCGCAAGAAGGCCACACGCAAGAAGGCCACTCGCAAGAAGGCCACGCGTAAGAAGGCCACTCGCAAGAAGGCCCGTCGAAAGACCACTCGCAAGAAAGCTACTCGCAAGAAGGCGAGAAGACGTCGACGTTAAAATGCCCTGAATCCTGGAGGTACGTACCTCCACTCAGAGCATGCACAAGCACAAGACACGGGGCCGATTTCGATCGGCCCCGTGTTCATTTTCCAATCATCCAGGAATGATCTTTCCGATGAAACCATGCAAGGAGCCGGAATCACTACTAGGATTGATCGACGGACTTCAAGGAAGGACTCACAGGCATGACGCACATAATTGCTGAACCGTGCATTGGAACGAAGGATACGTCCTGCGTGGATGTGTGTCCGGTGGACTGCATCCATCCCACGTCGGACTCAAGCAAGTTCGAAGAGTTTGAAATGCTTTACATCGATCCAGACACCTGCATCGACTGTGGTCTCTGCGTGGATGAATGCCCGGTCCAGGCAATCTTTCCCGAGGAAGATCTGCCCGAAGAGTGGCAGAGCTACATCAAGATCAACGCGGACTGGTTCAACGAGAACGAGGTCTGATGGAACCGTTCAGGCGTCTGAACGACTTCTCAAGCAGCTGCATCATCTGAAATCGTGTCGACATTCGATGGTGCATCATGCGCCTCCGTCCAGTCTTCCGCCTGCTGTCCTATGGCCAGCTCGCTCGGCATCGTCTTTCGGTACCCGAGCTTGCGAACGACTTCGAGGACATCCGTCCAGGTGGGAAACGTCTTGCCGTTTACCCGCTTGAATGCTTCAATCGCCTGGATGAAGAGGAATTGCTCCGGGTTCATCTCGCCCTCTTCAGCTGCACGAAGGAAGTCGGTCCTGCGACGACCGGGGCCTCGACGACGCTCGAGATTCGTGCCTTCTTCCTGTTGAAGATCACGTCGATCAATCCCACTGCGGCGATCAACGACACTCAGTGGATTTGGTGGCACCAGTCCACGTCCGGGTCCGGATTCAGCTGATTGGCTCATCGATTACTCCTGGGTTCCTCACCCCTGTTTCAAGGGGTCGCTACGATGGTTTCGGCCTACTCGGGAAGCAACTGGACCCCCGTTCAGTATTCAACCCCGGGACAGGCTGCAAAGGGCTTTGAGAGGCCATACAGACGGACCAGACGGAATGACCGGACCATCGAAGAGACAGGACACGCATGGGCAGGACTCCCCTGGAAGGAGCTCCAATCGGCCATTGGCTGCCCTCCTTGCCTGGCTCCTTCCGGGACTTGGACACATGTATCTCGGGCAGCGTTTCAGGGGTCGCATGATCCTTCTTGGAACACTCTTCCTTGTCACCTTCGGTGTGTTGATCGGAGGCGTTGATGTCGTGGACATGCAGCGGGATCGACTCTGGTTCATTGCACAGGCGGGCACCGGTCCGATTGCATTTCTGCTGGACCTACTGAACCAGGCGCTGCTGAAGACGGCAAGCCCTGGAACACAGGCCCAGTTCACGAGCCTCGGAAATCTCAACTCCACCGGAACGCTCTACATCGCCCTGGCCGGACTGATGAATGTCGTCGTCATCATCGATGCATTGGCCGGGCCGGAGCGAGCGCATGACACCCCCGGACGACGGAGCACGGATCGATGAAATTCCTCGCCTGGATACCTTTCCTGAGTCCCATGAACTGGATCCAGAGTGCCTGGTATCTCCTGCTGATACCCCTCGCACTCGGGGTATCGATGATCTACAAGGCGATGCGAGTGACGGATATCCATGCCTACTGGAGGCAGGTCGGGGTGATGACGCTGCAGGTCGTCCTGGCCATAACAGGACTTGCCGTCGGCCTGATCCTGTTTGTTCGATACATCATCCCGATGACGTGAACGCTCCCGGCCACAATCAATTCAAGTCATCGAAGCGACTTGGCCGAAGTGACTAGGTTGGATCCGCCATGGAGCGGCGGTCCCCTGGAAATGCAACCAAGGATGGAACTACGATGCCGACTGCCACGACGCAGCGGGCACGGGGAGAAGCATCGCGACGAATAACGGCTGGTCATCGGGAATCGGGCACGGAAACGACTTCCGCCCCCTCCCGGCTGTCCGACCCCGCAGAGTTCGTGCATGCTCAGGACCGTGCCCAAGGAGCCACCCACGAAGATCGTGACTGGATCCATGAAACCTGGAGGGAGTACAAGAGGGAGCCGCAGGTTGAACTCCGTGAACGATTGATCGGGTTCTACATGAAAGTGCATGTACGACGAATCGCTGAACGGGTCAGGGCCTCCCTGCCCAGTCATGTCGATGTCGACGATCTCATGCAGCAGGGATTCCTGGGTCTTCTCGATTCGATCGAACGCTTCGAACTTGATCGAGGTTTCAAATTCGAAACGTTCAGTTCGCTTCGGATCCGCGGATCGATGCGTGACTGGCTTCGGGCACAGGATCATCTTCCTCGCCTCATGCGAACCCGTGCGAGGCAGATCGCGGATGGCATCGAACGATTCAGGGTCGCACATGGCCGGGAACCGGAACCGGCGGAGCTCCAGGAGGTGCTCGGGCTGGAGAATGATGCATTTGAACAGTGCTTCGCGGACCGGACTGCGCCCATGGTCGTTACGCTCGGAAGCCTGAATGGAAATGGAAATGGTGGGGGTGATGATGATGATGGGAGTGCCATCGATGCTCTCAGGGATCATGTCGATGAAACACCCCTGCAGGCCGTCCAGCGAAAGGACATACAGCGATGGGTGACCCGCGATCTGGACAGTCGTGATCGGATGATCATCATTCTCTACTACTACGAAGCCATGACGATGCGGGAAATCGGGAAGGCGATCGGATGCAGTGAATCGAGGGTTTCACAACGACTTGATTCGATACTCCAGAGATTGCGAGCCCGGTTCACGGAGCCCCAAGTCGCCATGGAAATGGCCGGTTGAAACTGGACGGACGTCCACGTGCACTCCGGTGGACTCCCTCGAAGATAGCCATGTCCTGCCTTCACCCCGAGAGTCGCTCTGCCCAAAGGGCTCCATTGGACCCCAGGCAGGCGTTCTCGACGGGTCAACCAACCCCTGGAGAGAAGATTGATCAGGGCCGGGGAACCTTCGCCTCACCCCACTGAATGCCCGAAGAAGCCCCCTGAAGGCCTGTCCGAGGAAACCTGGCTTCCGGAGGGGAATCATGGGCAGGCATTCCTCCTGCAATTAGGCCGCTTTGCTTGCCCGCCCTGCGTGAATTGGGTACCGTGATCCGTTCCATGCCATGTCGTGCAAGCGACTGAAGAAGGCACTCGAATCACCATTCGGCGCACGGAAAGAAGAACGGAGCCCCCCAGATGGACAAGATGTTCTACACCCTCCAGGAAGTCTGTGAAAAACTCGGCAAGACCGAGGATGAAGTCCGGGAGATGGTCAGCAGCGGGCAACTCCAGGAGTTTCGTGACAAGGAAGAACTCGTCTTCCGAGTGGAACAGATCAATCTCCTGACGGGCGTCGACGAGGAATCCGGAGACGTCATCGTGGACCTTTCCGGAGCGTCGGGATTCGATGGCAGTGGCATGGACCTTACCGGTGACCTGGGAAGCGAAATCGGCCTCTCAACCGCTGGTGATGCAAGCGCCGGTACCCCCGTGCCGACACCCGCCCCGTCACCGACCGGTGGAGAATCCGAATTTGGCGGTGCTTCCAGTGAACTGGGGCTCACGGGTGGAAGCGGCCTTGACCTTGGCGATACCGGGAGCGCTGCCGGGCTCTCCGCGTTCGATACCGGGGCCGACATGGCCGGTGGAGAGGATGACGCCGCCGAGACCCGTGTTGGTGACGGTGTCGACGACGACCTGACACTTGAAACGGTCGGCTCAGGTTCGGGCCTCCTTGACCTGACGAGGGAATCGGATGACACCTCGCTCGGAGCTGAACTGCTTGAAGAGGTCTACTCGAGCGACGAAGACCAGTTCGACATTCCCGCCAACGCTTCCGGGCTTTTCGAAGCCTCGGCTCCGGATGACACGGCTGTTGCAGGCACATCAGCGCCCGCACCGGGTCGCCCGATGCCGACGGCAGCCGGCTCCTTCATGATGCAGGAAACCTATGACGGTGCAGGGTCCGGCCTCGGTGTCGGTGCAGCCATCGGGGGCATCGTGGCTCTCGTCGTATTGCTGATCATCCTGACCGTCCAGGTCAGCGGAACGACTTCCGCTCTTGCAATCACGATTGCCGAGGGACTCTGGATGTGGACAGGTGGCCTTGCTGGTGTCGCCATCCTCGCGATCCTCGCTGGCATGTTCATCGGCCGCGCCTCCGAGTAAGCAGCCGCCGAGGGCAGCATGCCTCTGACCTTCTATGGAATACGAGAATGGGGAATCGCCACGGTCCTGGCGATCCCACTGGTATCACTCTTCCTTGCCGGGGACTGGCTTCCGTTTCCGGGCTGGATGATCGCCGGACCGGCTGCACTGGGCTGGTTCGTCATTGCGGCATTTTTCCGGGATCCGATTCGTCGCATCCCCACGGGGCTGGATCCAGGAAGCATGTTGTCACCCGCTGATGGTGTCATCTCCGCCATTGAACATGTCGAGAGCCATGAGGCGACCGATGGAGAACCGGCCATCGTGCTCCGCATCTTCCTGAGCGTGCTGAATGTGCACATCAATCGCGCCCCGTGCGATGCCACGGTGATCGGGACGATCTACAGGAAGGGAATGTTCCTCAACGCCCAGACGCCCGAATCAGCGAAGGTCAACGAGTCGAACGTCATCCTGCTGAAGTCGCCGGCGGGAGAATCCTTCGGCATGAGACAGGTGTCGGGCATGATCGCCCGCTGCATCGTCTGCCCGCTTTCAAAGGGGGATCGACTGATCCAGGGGCACAAGTGGGGAATGATCAAGTTCGGTTCGACAACCGAACTGATTCTCCCTCGACCGGAAGAGGTGCAGGTCCGTGTGTCTGTCGGGGACAAGGTGAAGGGTGGAAAGACGATCATCGCGACCCTGCCGGGCTTCGGTACCGGGTGATTCTCCATTCGGTTCGACCTTGTGACCATCGATGGTCGATATGGTCCCCATGAGCCTGTTGCCAACCTCCATGACGACGTCCTTGATCCAGGCTGCTCAGGCCAGGATCGTCGCATTTCGCAGAAAGAACCGATCCGGGCCCGGAACCCCGGGAACGAATCAAGATGTCGAGCAGGTTCATCCCGGCATCGACCAGGTCGACCTCGCAGAGGCAAGTCAGAAACTTGTGGGGGACACGACTGCCTCCCGGCAGAAGGGCTCGCCCGGGGCAGGCGCTGAGAGACCTCCATTGAGACATGTCGACCTGAAGGCCTGAATCAGTCGGTGGAGTCGTCGAGTTCCAGTCGAGGGAAGAGGGCGACCTTCTCGATCTTCGTCCCTGCCGCAAGTCCTCCCCAGTTCATGCTCGCCTGGAGATTCCCTCTCCCTGGATCGATGTCCAGGTTCCAGGAGGACCACAACGCCTCCATCCGTTCGGGAATCGCTGCCGCTAGAAGGCAGGAGGCGATTCGAAGCGCCTCTGCACACCTGTAGAGGATCCCTCCGACCTCCGGCATCGAATCGGGGTTCTTCGCGAGCTTGAAGGGTTCCTTCTCGTTGATGTACACGTCGACCCGGCGAATGATCGCCATCGCCTGCTCGCACGAGTCGACGAGATCGAACTCTTCCATGGATGCGATGCATGCTTCGACATGAACAGCCGTCGACTCGGGCCATCCGTCCGACGAAGGGTCTGGATCCGCCGGTGCAAGTCCATCGAAATACTTTCCGATCATGGCCGACACCCTGCTGGTGCAGTTGCCGATTGTGTTGACCAGGTCCGTCGTGTAGACGTCATGGAAATGTTGTCGAGAGAAGTCCGCATCGGTCGCTCCCAACGGACCCTGGGTCACCAGGTACCAGCGAAGTGCATCGCCCCCGTACCTGTTGCAGTACCCCTCAAGCGACTCGAGGTCGATGAAGTTGCCCAGTGACTTGGACATCTTCTGCCCCTCGCTGATCCAGAAGGAATGCGCGTAGATGCAGCGGGGCAGGGGAAGGTCGAGCGCCATGAGGACCGCAGGCCAGATGACCGAGTGGAACCAGAGGATCTCCTTGCCGACGATGTGGTAATCGGCCGGCCAGAAACGGCTCCTGTTCTCCTCGGGTTCCTCCTCCAGGCCCAGGCCCAGTGCCGTGACGTAGTTGAAGAGCGCATCGATCCAGACATAGATGACGTGCTCCTCGTTTCCGGGAACGGGGATGCCCCATGAGAAGTTCGTACGGCTGATCGGAACGTCGTTGAGACCCTCCCTGAGCCTCCCGAGCATTTCATTTCGACGAGCCTGGGGTCGAACGAAATCGGGCTGTTCTTCGTACAACTCTTCGATGCGATCCTGGAAGGAACTGAGTCGGAAGTAGTAGTTCTGTTCGGTCGCGCGAACAAGGTCCTGTCCGCTGATCGGGGACTTGTACTCGAGTTCGCGAGCCTTCGTCTCGGTGTAGTACTCCTCCTGGCCCTTGTCATACCATCCCTCGAACTCCCCGAGGTAGATCGCATCTCGATCGATCAGTCGCTGCACGAAGAACTGGACCTGCTGCTCGTGATGCGCATCCGTCGTCCGGATGAAGTCGTCATTGGAGATCGAGAAGAGGTCCAGTACATCCCGGAACACGGCGGAGTTTCTGTCCGCCAGTTCGGAAGGGGATATTCCCTGCTCGCGGGCCGAGGTCTCCACCTTCTGGCCGTGCTCATCCGTCCCGGTCAGGAAGAAGACGTCCCGTCCCAGAAACCGTTCGAATCTGGCGTATACATCGCAGACGGTGCTCGTATAGACATGCCCGATGTGCGGATGCGCATTGACGTAGTAGATTGGAGTCGTAATGGAGCGGGTTTCTGCCACGGAGCGGCAGTATAGCCGTCAGGAACGAAGTTCCAAGAAGCGATGGACGATGCGACGACTGCATGAAATCGCCTGATTGAGCCGATTTCGAGTCTTTGGCCCCGCTACCATGGATGAAGGCCCCGGCGACAGGAGACCATGTTGATGGCAATGAAATCGATCCTTCTGAGCCTTTCGATAGTGACGCTGCTCGCATCAGAAGCGCAGGGGCAGGATGCTCTTGGAGACGGCCACGCACTGGATGCGAACCTCAGTACACGTGGCACCAGGAATACGATGACCAGCCGAAGTGCCTCTGAAGAGGGACGTTTCACCATCGGGCAGAATCCCCTGGCCGGACGTGGTTACCACAACGCCGTTGGATACAACTCGAACAGCGATTTCCAGAGAGCGAACAACGAGATGGCGATGTACGCCGACTCGCTCTACAACAATCCCTGGTACTGGGAGCACATCGGCAGCCTGTCCACCAGCCTCATCACCAGTGGTGGCAGCGGTGGCCTTGGACGAGCGGCGGCGGATGCCGGTGGTGGGTACTACAACCCGTTCTTCTGGAATGCCAACGCGGAGAATCCATCGTCTTCACGAGTGAACGTCGGCAGGCGCATCGGGGATTTCGGCCACTATGAATCCGAGGATGGGCTGCCCAAGGAAGCGGCACCGGGCGGTATCGACAACCTCATGGACAGGCAAATGACCCGACCGGTCGTCTACGGCATCGGGCAGCCGAGCAAGTTCCTTCGTGACGATCGTCGAAGCAGCGTTCTCCGGAGCATGTACGACCTCCGGGATCTGAATACGGATCCGGATTACATCGGAGTCGGAGTCAGTTCAGGCGATGTTCCTGTTCGGTATGCCGCTTCACCTCTGACCGGTGTGACACCCCAGAACTACTCGACTTCCCACACGGACCTCGGACTTACCTCGCTGGACACCGCACGAATCCAGGAGGACTTCAGGTACGGAAGGGAATTCGATCCGATTGGCAAGGCCTATCGTCCCGATCTGGAAGGATCATTGGGCTATGCGGCACGGATCACGAATGAAGCCGACGGAACGAGGCTCGAGGACAGGACTGATGCCACACTGGACGACCTTCTCGGCGTCGTAGCCACCCGGTACCAGGAAACACTCGGGAGCAGCAATGCCCCCGATGCCACCATGCTTGAGAACGAATACAGGAACGTCCTCAACAGGGTTGCCGCCGGTTATGGTGAAAGTGAAGTCGGCATGGGCGAGGAGCCTGTAGGCATCGCGGGGATTCCGGATCCAGCCGGCCAGACCGGTTTCGACGGGGAACTCGATCTGCCCTCCGAACCACCGACTCCACCGACCATCGATTCTCCACCACAACTCGAAACAGGCGAGTTGACCGCCCCCGAACAGACCCCGATGCCTCTTGACCGCTTCGGACTCATCCTTCGGCATGGTCAACAGGTCAGCAGTCTCGCGAATGATGATGGAACTCGTCGCTCGGAGCTGATTCTCGATGCACAGGAGAAGATGGCGGATGGCGAATACCTCTGGGCCGAAAGACGGTTCAACCGGGCACTGCGGCTGACACCGGGCCACCCCCTTGCAACGGCAGGCCTCGCACATGCCCAACTTGGCGGGGGTCTGTATCTGTCGTCCGCATTGACCCTGCAGAGTCTCATGGGGTTCCAGCCTGAAATGATCGATGTGGTCTACAGCGAGTCCCTCCTTCCAAGGTCCGAAGACATGGACCGGATCATCACCGAACTCAACAATCGCATGACGGGCGACTTCGATCAGGATCGCTATGGATTTCTCTTCGCCTACATCGGTCACCAGTTGGATAACCCGATGATGATCGAGCGTGGACTCAAGGAAATGAAGAAGAACGATGAGAACGAAGCCTTCGTCGAACTCCTCCAATCCATCTGGCTTCCGGGCGAAGAGCCGGAGTCGATCCCGAATGAACCCACGCCGGAACCTCGCATCGACGTTGAAGCCGATGTCGACGATGTGATCCAGGAACCGGTTCCCGCCACCCCGGACGAAGACCCGGGAGCTCCCTGAGTTCAGCAGGAGTTCGCGGCAAGGCGCGCCACGAACAGTCCCGGTCCGCTTGCGGCCATGTCCGTCCTCAGGCGGTGGAGGTGGACGCCATCGCATCCACAGGCAGCAGCCCAGGATTCGACCACCTCACTGGAAAATCCCAGGTGCACGTGACCCATCGAATCGCGGTACATCTCGCGATCATGCTTCACCATGTCGATGATGATCACCGGCCCCCCGGGCTTGACGATTCGAATCGCCTCCCGGATTACGAGCAGCGGATCCTCGACGTGATGAAGAACGAGAGATATCAGAGCCGCATTGACGGATGCATCCTTCAGCGGCAGGTCGACGAGATCGGCCCGGTGATACCTGATGTGCCCATGGGACTGCAATCGACTTGCGGCTGCATCGAGCATGCCCTGTTCACGATCGATGGCCTCGATACCCGACACCCATGGCGCAAGCTCTTCCGCGGAAGTGCCCGTTCCACAGCCGAGATCCGCGACGACCCACCCCGGATCGAGCAGGGAGAGCATCGGCTGAAGCCTGATCGACGATCCGAACAGGTCGTCCCTGAGTTCCGCCCACTCGCCGCCCAGCGTCCCGAAGAACTTCCGGCTGTCGATGCTCCGGTTCGAGATGATCTCCTTGGCCCTCCGGGTGTCCTCCTCGCATTGGGGATCTCGAAGGCACTCGGCTTCAGCCAGGGACCAGAGCATGCATGCCTTCTCATCAAGGCCCGAGGATGATCTCCTGTAGAGGCTCGCCGTTCCCTCGCTGCGACGAACGACCCAGCCGGAATCAAGCAGCCTCTTGAGGTGCCTGGATACCGTTGATTGAGGGAGTTGGAGTGCACTGGACAACTCTCCGACACTCAACTCCTGGCCGTCAAGAACAAAGAGGAGGCGAAGCCGTGCGGCGTCCGTAAGCGGATCAAGCCACTGCAACAGGCTGCGGCCACCCACGACTTCGCTCACCGAGTATCACTCGAAGGCATCGCCAGGGTCGGACCGGGAATGACGCCATAGGAACGAAGGCGTTCCTGCACGAGGGCATTCGACGGATCCACTTCCCATCCGGTACGAAGGTATCGCTTCGCCGCATCGAGATCACCCATCTGCTCCGACATCGTTGCTGCACGGAGGTAGGGATCCACGGATGAGGCATCATCGATCACCATCGCCTTTGCGACGAACTCACGTGCGGAGTCGGGGTCATTCGTCATCAATGCATACTCGCCGAGAAGCAGCCAGTCGCTGGATTCCTTTCTCGCCTCGGCACGGTCCCCGAGGAACCTGAAGAGCGAGTTGTAGTCCTTCTGCTGGTACATGGTCTCGGCGAGATCAAGGGCGATCTGGCGATTGGACGGTTTCAGGGTATGCGCAACCTCCAGCGCCTGCCTCGCCTCCGAGAGCTCCCCGGTATGCATCGCGCTCAAGCCGTACCCGTACTGGTACCTCCAGTCACTGGGGTACTTTGCGACGAGTTGTTCGTAGAGATGTTCCGCCTCCGACCAGCGGCCCTGCCAGACGGCTGTATTCGCCTGGTCTCGCATGGTCATCGTGGTGGATGCGGTTTCACACCCGAGCATTGCCCCTGCCAGAAGGGCTACCAGTACACCTTGAGATATCGTGTTCGCCATGTCGCTGCACTCCCTTGCTGCGTTGCGTCACCCCATCATACGAAACAGATCGAGGCAGGACCAGCGAGTAGCATGCTTTCATGCAACATGTCCTGGAAGACCTCGACGCAGAAGCTCCTCCATGCCCGATGGTCCTCCTGCTGCATGAGGGCGGCTCCACACCCCTCCACGTCGACTGGTTGATTGCCAGGAATCCCTCTGGATCCGGTCCACTGCTGACGTTCAGACTGCCTGAACGGCTGGATACGCTTGCCACGGGTGACGTGATGCCGGCAATGAGAATCCAGGATCACCGCCCTCGATACCTCCGATGCGACGGCCCCCTTGGGGGTGGCCGGGGCGAAATCCTGCGAATCGCACGAGGTCGACTTCGGGCCAGAGTGCCTGCTCAGGACGATGTCCGGATCGAAATCACCTGGATGGCGGGTCCGGCTTCGGGGAGAAGACAGGAACTCTCGCTCGTACAAGAGGGTGACAGGGGGCTCCAGGTCCATTGCAGAGCATGGGAGCCTCGTTGAGCGACATTCTTCTGCATCATTTCGAAGCGTCGGGTATCAATTGGGCAGCCAGGTGCCGGTGGAGGATCGAACCATGACCGACATTCCCATGGACGACGCTGAACGACATTTCAGGAATCCGGATCTTCCGCCAGACGATCTCCCCAAGGAGAACGAACTTCCCTCCGAGGATGAGGCCATCGAGATCGTCCATGACAGTCCCGGTGGTCTGAAGAAGAAGATCAAGACCTTCGGGAAAGGTGCCCGACACGAGGACAACTGGTCAAGGACTCCCAACGCCACCGGCGAGGGTGCCATCCACGTACAGACGTTCTTCTCGAAACTGACGCAGGATTCCTTGGCGTACATGGATCAGTCGATCAACGAGTGGCTGGATGAACACCCCGAATACGAGGTGAAGTTCGTCAACACGAGCATTGGAACGATGCGGGGCAAGCAGGGGCCCCAGCAGGTCATCATCTGCCAGGTGTGGGTCTGACAGGACGTTCCTAGGACTTCTTCCCGCGATAGACCTTTCGACGGGTGGCATATTCGGCTGGAGCCATCGGGAGCGTCGGCTCCTCTCCCTGCTCCCACTGTGCATGAAGCTGTTTGAGAAACGGCACGCACCACTGGCATCCCGTGCCGGCACCAAGACACTCGCTCAACTGGGATGCCACGCTTGGCTGCTCACGATTCATGAAATGAACCAGCTTCCTGAGTGGAACCCTGTGGCAGAGGCAGACATGGTCATCTGGTTCCATTGATATCAGTCTCCAACATGGACTATCGACCGGAATCGGGTGGCTTCAGTGGAATCACGGTCACTTCACCCGTCTTCGTGCCGTGGGCTATGAAAGTACCTCCTGGGCCCAGTGCATAGGTCGCCTCGGGGACGGGCAGGGCCATGGAGGGAGTGATGAGTTCATTCGTTGCAAGATCGACGATGTACATGGTGTTCGATTCGATTGCCAGGATCCCTCCCCCGGAAGGATCGAACTCGCCTGCAACCAGGGGGGCCAGGGCGACCGCACGACGATCCGGAGATGTTGAACCATCGATGGAATAACTGCTGACCGAACCTGAACTGTCGAGGATGTGCATGAGGTTCCCGGTCTGGTCGATCGCGAGGTCCAACTGTGTCCCGGGCAGGTCCAGGTCGTACTTCGCCGTCTCGTCCAGTCCCCGGTCTGTTGCCCAGACGATCAGGCGTGTCTCCGTACTCGCAGCGAGATGGCCGCCGGAGCCGAATGCGAGGTGGTTGAAATTGCCCGTCGTCGAGGTGGCCCGACCGATCGATCGACCCGACGGCGTGTACAGGCCGAGTGAGAAATCCGGAAATGCGATGGCCAGGACGGAGCCATCGTCATTGATCGCCATGGATACGGGCCCGCGGCGAGGCAGGCTCCATCGTTCATCTCTTCCCTCGAGCAGATCGATGACGATGATCTCCCGATCGCCCGCCGCTGCAAGGAATCTGCCGTCGAAACTCATTGAAAGATGAGTCGGCGCAAGTTCGGCCGTATCACCCGTCGGCCTGCGTCGAGAGTCGGGCAGCGACCAGGCTGCAACGGAAGCAGCGGATATGCCGGCGATGACCTCTTTGGAGGAGGATGTGGCAAGGAGAATCGCAGGTGAATCGAGTCCACGAAGTGAATACGGAGTCTCGGGATGGAACTCACGGGAAACGGTTGCCATTGCCTCGTCTCGCTCGGATTCCGCCTGCATGCGAAGTGACTGCTCCTGATCGATCTGTTCCTTCAGCAATGCCTCGCGATTCTCATTGAGCCATCCCGGCAACACCGCCAGGGCGAGGATGGTGCCGACGAGCGCCGTAATGACGACCAGCCCGGCTACGACGGCGGTTCGATGCCTTCGAGCAAAGAGCCGGGCACGGTAGGCCAGGCTCGGGCGGCGGGCGGAAATGGGTTCGTGCTTCAGGTATCGAACAAGGTCACGACCGAGTTCCCCCGCCGTGGAATAGCGACGTGCACGCTCCTTCTCGAGACAGGTGAGCATGATGGTCTCGAGATCGGCGTCGATCGAAGGCTTGAGCCGGCGAGGAGAGAGTGGAGAGTCTTCACGGATGGTCCTGATTGCTTCGAAGATGGGCTGACCGTCGAGTTCATGGGGCAACTGGCCAAGGAGGAGTTGGTAGAGCAGGACCCCGAGCGCATAGACGTCGCACCGACCATCGATGTCCTGCATGGCCATGTCCACCTGCTCAGGAGCCATGTACTGGACCGTGCCTACGAGGCGCCCGGCTTCCGTATGCATGGTGTTGGAATCGAGTTCCACTTCGGAAACCCGGGCGACGCCGTAGTCGATGACCTTCGGCATGCCTTGCTCATCGACGAGGATGTTGGCCGGCTTCAGATCCCTGTGGATCACCTGCCGCTGGTGTCCATGATCGATGGCGGCGCAGACCTTGACGAACAGCTTGAGGCGATCATCGATGCCCGCATCACGTTCATCGAGATAGACATCGAGTTCACGCCCACCCGGGACGTGTTCCATCACGAAGTACGGTTTTTCACCGCTTCCGTCGTCCCAGGTTCCTGCATCGAACACCTGTGCAATGCCCGGATGACGCAACTTTCCGAGGATCTCGACTTCCTGCTTGAAACGGCGAAGCGTCGAAGGGGGAAAGACGGAACCCTTCAACACCTTCAGGGCCACCAGTCGCTTCGGTTGTTTCTGCATCGCTGCATAGACAACCGACATTCCCCCCTCGCCGAGCAGCCTGACGATCCGGTAGCCGGCGATTTCCGACGGCAGGTTCGGCTGGTTGTCGGTTCCCGGTTCAGGCACGACTCGGGCTCCAGGCGACAGGTCGGCTC
>PBMX01000030.1 GCA_002722935.1 Phycisphaerae bacterium
CGTCCCGGGGCCGCCACCCGCCAGGGACCGAGGGCGGGCCAGGACGTCCGGATGGATCTGTCCGTCACCTTCCTGACGGCAGCGAAGGGTGGCACCGAACAGGTGCGCCTGCAGGATGGAACATCCTTCGAGGTCAAGATTCCCGCGGGCATCGATGACGGGGGAACTCTGAGGCTCAAGGGTCGTGGTCGTCCAGGCATGGATGGTGGTCCAGCCGGTGACCTGCTGCTGCAGGTGCGGGTCGGGAAGCACCCGGCACTGCGTCGACTCGGGCGTGACCTGTACATGGATGTTCCCGTGACCATCGCCGAAGCGGCGCTGGGAACGAAGGTCCGCCTGACCTTGCTGGAGGGTTCACTCGACCTGAAGGTGCCTCCGGGAACCGGTAGTGGATGCAAGCTTCGCGTGCAGGGACACGGCATCGAGGACTCGGGTGGGGGACGCGGTGATTTCTTCGCCGTCATTCGCATCGATGCCCCGGAGTCGATCTCGGATCATGCACGTGAGCTGCTTTCGGAGCTGGAAAAGGAACTGCCCGATCCACGCGACGGGACTCCCGGCATCGAGAGCATCGACACCTGATGTCACGCCCTGCCGTCATCCTGGTTTCCGGTGGACTCGATTCAGCGACGACACTCGCCATCGCCGCCGGCGAAGGCTTCGAATGCCATGCGATCAGTTTCAGTTACGGTCAGCGCCATGCGGTGGAACTCGAGGCCGCGGCTCGTGTCTGCCGGTCCCTGCATGCTGCATCGCATCGAGTGATCGAGCTGGATGCGACCGCCTTCGCTGGATCCTCGTTGACGGGGGACGGCGATGTTCCACGAGGTCGCAGTCCCGAGGAACTCGGAGAGGGGATCCCCTCGACCTATGTTCCCGCACGGAACCTCGTCTTCCTCTCCCATGCACTGGGGGTTGCAGAGGGAATCGGCTCGTCCGACCTCTTCATCGGAGTCAACGCCGTTGACTATTCCGGGTATCCCGATTGCCGTCCCGAGTTCATCGAGTCCTTCTCCGCAACGGCCAACCTCGCGACGCGTATCGGGGTCGAGGGAGAAACCATCAGGGTCCACGCTCCGCTCCAGGACATGGGGAAGGCTGACATCATCCGGCGAGGGTTGGAACTGGGTGTCGACTACGGCCTGACGACGAGTTGCTACGCGCCCGGCGAGGGTGGTTCTCCATGTGGAGACTGCGATTCATGTTCCCTGCGCGCCGCAGGCTTCGCCGAGGCGGGCGTCGACGATCCGCTTACACGTCGATGTTCTTGACGTCGAGTGCGTGGTCCTCGATGTAGGCCCGCCTGATCTCCACGTCTTCGCCCATGAGGGTCGAGAAGAGTTCATCGGCCTTGGAGGCCTCGTTCATCGTGACCTTGAGAATGGTCCTCGACGAGGGGTCCATGGTCGTATCCCAGAGTTCCTCCGGGTTCATTTCACCAAGACCCTTGAAGCGCTTCAGGTCGATGTTCCGCCGCCCGACGTTTCGAAGTGTCTCGAGGATGCCGGGGATGTTCGGAACGTCGATGGACACTTCCTTGTCCGTGCCCGGATCGATGACCCATGCGAAGCGGGTCGCGATGGATTCGCCGGTGACGGCTTCTTCCTGGGCAAGTGACCAGCCATCGAACCCGAACCCGGTCTCCTCCAGTTGCCTGATGAGTTCATCGAGTTCTCGATTCTCGTGCAGTTCACGCATGGTGGCCTGTTCCTGACCGCCTGATGCGGTTCCCTCCTCGTTGGCCGAGAGGTCCTCCAGGGCCAGACCCTTCTCCTGGAGAAGGGCGGTGGCTTCATCCTCGGACCAGCAGAGTTCCTCGCCGCCGGGCCAGTTGATGCGCCAGCCTGGAAGTCGGCTCGTCCCCTCGGGATCGTCACTTCGCATCTCCAGCAGTCGCGTGAACTCCAACCCACGTCGGTGGGAAATGGAGACGAGTTCATCGACTCGATTGAGCAGTTTCACGATCCGCCCCAGGTCGCTGCCGCTGAATCGATGCGACTCGTCGACGGCATCCGGGTCACGGATGATCAGTTCGGAGTGATCAAGAGCCAGATCCACCAGCTGTTCGTTCATCGCCTGTTCATCCAGCACGTAGTGGGACTTCCTGTTCCTCGTGACCTGGAACAGGGGCGGCTGGGCGATGTAGATCTTGCCCTGCCTGATGAGTTCCCGCATCTTCCTGAAGAAGAAGGTCAGCAGCAGGGTCCGGATGTGCGAACCGTCCACATCGGCGTCCGTCATGATGATCACCCGCCCGTAGCGGAGTTTCGAGATGTCGAAGTCGTCGTCGATTCCGCACTGGAGTGCCTGGATGAGCGTCCGGATCTCCTCGAATGCCAGGACCTTGTCGATCCTGGCCTTCTCCACATTGAGGATCTTGCCCTTCAAAGGAAGGATCGCCTGGGTGTCATGGTCACGACCGCCCTTGGCCGATCCACCGGCCGAATCACCTTCGACGATGAAGAGCTCGGAGCGTTCGACGTCGTTCGTCATGCAGTCGGCGAGTTTCTGAGGCATGCCGCCCGACTCGAGTGCTCCCTTGCGCTTGATGAGTTCGCGGGCCTTGCGTGCGGCTTCCCGTGCCTGGGCGGCGAGGATCGCCTTCATGCAGATGCCCCTGGCCTCGGAGGGATGTTCCTCGAGCCAGGCGCCGAGGTGCTTGCTGACGGCCCGGCTGACGAACTTCTCGATCTCGGGGCTGAGCAGTTTTTCCTTCGTCTGGTTGTTGAACTGCGGCTCGGGCAGCTTCACGGAGACGACGGTCGTCAGTCCTTCCCGGAGGTCGTCACCGGTGGGGGAGATGCCCTTCAGAAGATTGTTCTTCTTCGCGTAGGCGTTGATGACACGCGTGAGGGAGGTCTTGAAGCCCGAGGCATGTGTTCCGCCATCCGAGTTGAGGATGTTGTTGGCGAAGGTGAGCATCGTCTCGTTGGTCGCCTCGGTGTACTGCATCGCGATGTCGCAGCCGATGCTGGTCTCATCGTCGAAGTCCACCACGTGGATGACGGGGCTGACCTCGGACTTGGACCTGTTGAGATGCCTGACGTAGCCGGCGATGCCGTCGTCGTAGGCGAAGGTCTCCTTCCGGACCTTTCCATGGGCATCGACCCGCTCGTCGACGAGCTGGATGGTCACGCCCGTGTTCAGGTAGGCCAGTTCCCGGAGCCGATGCTGGAGTGTCTCGTACCGGAAGTCGGTGTCGGGGAAGATCTCGGAGTCGGGCTTGAACCGGACGCGTGTTCCCGAGGAGGTCTTGGACTTCTCGGTTCCGACGACGTGCAGGGGTCGAACGACATCTCCACGTTCGAAGGCGATCAGGTGGGTCTTGCCGTCCTTGACGATCTCGACCTCGGTCCACTCGGACAGGGCGTTGACGCACTTGACGCCGACACCATGGAGTCCGCCGGAGACCTTGTATGCGCTCGCGTCGAACTTGCCGCCGGCATGGACCTCCGTGAGAATCACCTCGACGGCAGGGCGTCCATCGATCGCAGGGTTCTCGTGCTTCATCGGATCGATCGGCATGCCTCGGCCGTCGTCGGTCACCGAGCAGGATCCGTCGACACCGATGGTCACGTTGATGACGGTCGCATGCCCCGCCATGACTTCATCGATGGCGTTGTCGACGGCTTCGTAGACAAGGTGATGAAGCGCGCCGGGTCCCACGCCACCGACGTACATGCCGGGTCGTTTTCGAATCGCTTCAAGTCCTTCCAGGACCTGGATCGAGTCGGATGTATAGGCTTCTTCGTTGGTGTTTTGAAGCTGTGCTGGTTGCTTGGCCATGTGGTGTTCAGACCCGTTCCTGGGGTGTCATGGGAGGCCCCGTATTGTATCCGAAACTGCTGATTTCAGCCCCCTTCGGACCCTTCCGAAAGCCCCTTGGAAGAGCCTGTTTTCGGTCGTTTTCAAGGCTCCTGGAGAGGCTGTTTCCCGGCCTCGATCCGGCCCTTGAATCGGCTGTTTCTTTCGGTGAGGACCGCGCCCGGCAGGTGGTCCCGGGGGATACTGAAGGGGGACCTCCCACGGGGTCGATAGTGTGAGTCTGGACAGCCCATGGCTGCAGATCTGGAGGAACGAGTGAGCAGCCAAGAACACATCGAGCACGTCCCGGGCGATGTGTTCGATCCAGGATCGGTTCCGATCTTCCCCGCGACACGCAGAGCGTTCCTGCTGGGTTCGATGGCCTTCCTCGCCGGCTGCGCCTCCACCGGTTCAACGAACGGACTTCCCAGGATGATCTGGTCGGAACCGGACGTTCAGCCGAGCCCTGTTCCGTCGACATCGACCATCCCGAGCAACCTGGAGGTCATCTCCAGGTCGAGCTGGGCGCGCGGCATGCCGATCCCGGGCAACATGAACCGGATGACTCCCGTGCAGCGCATCACCATCCACCATGACGGGATGAACGCCTTCACGACGACCTCGCAATCAAGTGCCGGCGCGCGGTTGGAGCGCATCCGTCGCGGGCACCTTTCGCGTGGACCGCAACGATGGGGGGACATCGGCTACCACTACGCGATCGATCCATCCGGTCGCGCCTGGGAATGCAGGCCGCTGACCTGGCAGGGCGCTCATGTGAAGAACCAGAATCCCGGGAACCTCGGCATCCTCGTCATGGGCAACTACGACGAGCAGTCGCTGACGCAGGTCCAGAAGCGAGCGGTGCTCCAGTTCGTCTCCGGTCGAATGCGGGCCTACGGTGTGCCGGCTTCCAGGCTCCACACCCACCAGGAACTGGCTCCCACGGCCTGCCCCGGTCGCAGCCTCCAGGCCTTCATGGTTTCGGCTCGTTCCAACGGCCAATTCGGGTAGATCCGGGGCCTCGAGCCTTCCGGCGTGCTAGGCTGTCAACTGGTGTGCCATGACCTCGATCCGAGTCAATTTCAAGCATCGTTTCCCCGTCTTTCCGCTGCCGGGTGCAGTACTCCTGCCCCATGCCGTCCAGCCGATGCACGTGACCGAGCCCAGGTACAGGTCGATGATCGATTCCGCCCTCGATGGTTCTGGCCAGATCGCCGTGGCGATGCACGATGGCCCCGTCGATGGTGAAGAGCCGGTGACGGCGGTCCGACCGGCCGTGTGCCTCGGACAGGTTGCGCACCACGAGTCGGTTCCCGGGGGGTACGAGGTGCTCCTTCATGGAGTCTGCAGGGCGACCATCGTCGAAGTCTTCGATCCGACCGACGAGCGACCCTGGTGCGATGCGAAGCTTCGACCACTCGAGACGCTCGACGAGGAACCGCCCTCGATGATCGAGGTCCGGGATGAACTGCATTCGCTGCTCGTGAGCAATCACCTCAGTTCCATGAGACCCGTCGAGAGCATCATCCAGTGGTTCGAGCGAGAGGACGTCAGTACGCACGCGCTTCTTGAACTCATCGGCAGCACGCTCGTCCATGACGAGGAACTCCGTTACCAGTTGCTCGCCGAACCGGCGATGGGTCGTCGCTCGGATCTCATCAGGGTTGAGTTGAATCGCCTCGACACGCTGCTCGGGAAGGCGGCCGCCCAGAAACGGGATGACCTCGACCGGGGCATGACCCCGAACTGACCCCGGCATGGTTCCAGCATGAATACGTCGATGGCCACACTTGAAGCAGGCACCATCGCCTGCACGAACTGTCCCGCCCTGCGGGACTACTGCGCCTCCGTCGGCCAGGCCCGTCGCCGCGCCTACGAGGACTGGGACTACTGGGCCCGGCCGGTGCCGGGCTTCGGCGATCCTTCGGCACGAGTCCTGCTCGTGGGGCTGGCTCCCGGGGCGCATGGCGCGAATCGAACAGGGCGGATGTTCACGGGGGATCGTTCCGGTGATTTCCTCTTCGCCGGTCTCCATCGTGCCGGCTTCGCCAACCAGTCGGAATCCACATCAACGGATGACGGCCTGCAACTTGATGGCATGTGGATCGGCGCGGCATGCAGGTGTGCTCCACCTGCGAACAAGCCCACGTCCAGCCAGTTGACGGCGTGTCGACCATGGCTGGTGGGGGAACTGGAGGTGCTCCAGCCCCGCGTCATCCTGGCCCTCGGGGGCATTGCCTGGACGGCCTGCCTTCGAAGCCTCGCCGACCTGGGCGAGGCGATCCCGAGACCGCGTCCCAAGTTCGGTCATGGTGCCGAGTGCAGGATCGGCGAGCGGGTCCTCATCGGGTCCTACCATGTAAGCCAGTTGAACACCTTCACGGGCAGGCTTACACCCGCCATGTTCGACGAGATCCTCCAGCGCGTTCGTTCGCTCATGGAGGACGTGGAAGGCGACTCGGAGCGGGGGCTCCATCCAGGAAAGGCATCCGGATGCGGACGCTGATCATCGGGGCAACGGGAACCATAGGTCGGCGGGTCCTCCTGCACCGTCTTTCGATGGGTGACGCCGTCACCGTGATGACGCGCAATGCGCAGCGGACTCGTCGTCTGCTGGGCGCCATGGGACATGTCGGCGTGCCGACCATCGAGGGCGACACGTCGGCGCCGGGTCCATGGCAGGCGGCGGTCGATGGGCAGGACGTCGTTATCGTGCTTGGAGGTGCCGGCATCGCTGACAAGCGATGGTCAAAGCGCCGCTTGAAGGAGATCCGTACCAGCAGGATCGACGGGGTGTACCAGGTGGTCCGCGCAATCGACAACGCCAGCCAGCCGCCATCGGTCCTGGTCGTGGCATCCGCCGTGGGGTACTACGGTGATACCGGTCGAGTTCTTGTCGACGAGTTCACGCCGGCCGGAGGTGACGAGCTGGCCGGACTCTGCATGGACTGGGAAAACCAGGCGATCCGGGCGGAACGACTCTGTCGAGTGATCCGCCTTCGACTCGGCGTGGTTCTCGATGCCAGCGGGGGGGCGTTGAGGAAGATGCTGCCCGTGTTCAAGAGGGGACTTGGCGGGCGACTGGGATCCGGACGCCAGTACATGTCGTGGATCGCCTGGCACGACGTGGTCGGCATCATCGACCACCTGGTCGGAATCGACTCGGCGTCGGGGGCGTACAACCTCGCATCACCGACCTCGGTGACCAACAGCGAGTTCACCAGGACACTCGCCAATGTGCTTGGCCGTCGTGCCTTCCTGCCCGTACCCGGTCCGGCCTTGCGGCTGGCCGTGGGAAAGCTGGCCAGGTTCCTGCTCATGGGGCAGCGTGCCTACCCGGCCCGCGTCCTGGAAGCGGGGTACGAGTTCAAGTACCCGGTGCTGGAGGGTGCGTTGCAGGCCGTACTCAATTCGACGACCGGCGAGGAACGGGCCGACGATGCGACCGGTCCATCCGAGCCACCGGGGATCATCGTGGTCGATCTCGACGGATTCGAGGTTCCATTGGTCCAGCTCGAGTCGGCCCTTCGCCTGCTCGATCGAACGGGATGCGATCTCATTTTCGCCACGAGCCGGGGTGTGAAGGACACGGTTCAGCTGCTTCACGATCTGGACCGGTCGACGACGACGATCGCCGCGGACGGTGCGCTGATCCTCGGGAGGGGAGGAACCTCCGTGCACACGTCACGTCCGCTGGGAGACGTGCTCCTGTTCACGATCCTGTCTGCTCTTGGAGAACTCAACGAGTTGATCGAGGTCGAGTTCGAGCGACAGGATGGCATGCATTCATCATGGAACTCATCGGAACCACCCCCCCCGGTCGAATCCCTGTCCGGGATTCATCGAATCCATGTCGGGGGAAACGAGGCGGCGCGTGCTCGTGCGGAGCACCTCATCCGGGAGCGATTCTGGAAGCAGCGACAGGTTGCCTGCCAGTTGGAGGCGGATGGTCGCCTCGCGGTGCTGGATCCGTTGGCGGACAGGGGGATCGCCATCCAGGAAATTGCTCGCAGGCTCCATGTGCCCCGTGAACGTGTTGCAGCGGTGGTCAATGCCGATCGCAGTGCCGGGTTGGCGGAGTGGTGCGGCTTCTCGGTTGCCCTCAAGGGTGCTTCCGCTACCATTCAGGGTCTGGCTGACGCGACGACGCGGTCGCCGGGCACCGACGGAATCGTCGAGGCGATGGAACGATGGCTTCGGCCAAGACCCACAGCACCGGAGAAGAAATGACAGGCCAGGACGATGAAAGCCGCACCGCGATGATGACCGAGGGTACGCCACGGGAATCCTCGTCAGGATCGACGACCCGAGATGTCTGGATCGACGGCTCCTTCGTCGACCAGTCCGAGGCGAGGATCAGCGTCTTCGACCATGGCCTGCTGTACGGGGATGGTTGCTTCGAGGGGATCCGCATCTACAACGGCCGGATCTTCAAGCTCAGGTCGCACCTGGAGCGTCTCTACGCCTCGGCCGAGTCCATTCGCCTCGCCCCCTCCTACGACATCGACACCCTTGAGCAGGTCACGAGGGAAGCCGTCGAGCGCAACGGTCTCAGCGATGGGTACATCCGGGTCGTCTTGACCCGGGGCGTCGGGACGCTCGGGCTCCATCCGTTCAAGTGCGAGCGATCATCGGCCATCGTCATCGCCGACACCATCACCCTCTACCCGGATTCGATGTACACCGAGGGCATGTCCGTCATCGTGGCGAAGCGGCCGCGCATACCGGTGGACTGTCTCGATCCACGGATCAAGAGCCTCAACTACCTGAACAACATCCTCGCGAAGATCGAGGCCATCGACGCGGGCGTGCTCGAGGCCATCATGCTCAATACCGAGGGCCTGGTCGCCGAGTGCACCGGGGACAACATCTTCGTCATCAAGGATGGCGTCATCTCGACGCCGGATACGGCCGCGGGCATGCTCCACGGGATCACCAGGGAGTACGTCATGGAAACGGTCGCACCTGCTCTTGGCTACTCCATCGAGGAACGTCCTCACCGGATCGAGGAGGTGAAGGCGGCCGACGAGATCTTCCTGACCGGTACGGCGGCCGAGATCATCGGCGTGTCATCGATCGATCGTGACCAGGTCGGTGGCGGGAAAGTCGGCCCGATCACGGCTGCCATGGCCGCCGAGTTCACCCGGCGGGTCCGCGAGGAAGCGGCCCCCGAGGATTGAGCCTCCGGGTTTTCAGTGATCTCCACCAATCGTCAGGGCGACTTCATTGTCGTTGCCGCCACCACAGGTGGTCTCGACGTGGAGTGACTGCGCCCGAAGGGTGGACCAGTCCTCGACCTGCAGGTCGGGTGACTGCCCGTTTCCATGGACTCGCAGCAGCCTGTAGGCATTGTCACGCTGCGCGGGCGTGAAGCCGGCCTCGCGCACGAGGTGGCAGATGAGAGGTTCACTGAGGCAGTAGGTCGTTCCTGCTGCGCTGACGACGTTCTCCTCCATCATGACGGATCCCATGTCGTTGGCACCCCAGGCCAGAGCGGTCTGCCCGATGTGGGGTCCCATGGTCACCCAGCTGGCGCCGATGGAATAGATGTTGTCGAGGTAGAGCCTGCTGAGCGCCTGTGTTCGAAGGTAGTCCGTGGCGCCTGACATGCGGATGCGTCGACCGAACTCCCGATGGGCGTCCTTGGTTCCACTTCCATCAAGTCTGGCGACGACATCGCCGGGGAAGGCAGCGTCCTGATCGCCCGTGTCTTCCCATTCACGGCATCGACCCAGGGGCGTGTTCTCGCGCTGGAAGGGCCAGGAGATGAAGGCCATGTAGCGTCCTCCGCCATCGGCGGCATGGTCCACGATGCTCTTCTCCTGCCATTGCCGGACCAGTTCCATGTGGTGGATCCGGTCGGCGACGCCCTCGATGTGTCCGAACATCATCGTCGCCGAGGTGTTCATTCCCAGTTCATGGGCGACCTGCATGACGGTCAGCCAGGCTTCCGCATCGCACTTGCCCAGGCCGATCTTCCGCCTGACCGCGTCGGCGAAAATCTCGCCACCACCGCCGGGGACCGAGCGAAGTCCCGCCTTGGCGAGCGTGCCCATGACGCCGCGCAACTTCTCGGCGAGGGTCGGACCCGGTGGATCGAAGAACTCGATGAACTCGATGAATTCCGGGGGGCTGAAGGCATGGACATGTATGCCGGGGAAGCGGTCGCCGATGGCCTCCAGCAGGTCGACGTACCACTGCAGGGGGAGTTCGGGATTCATTCCGCCCTGCATGAGAATCTGGGTACCGCCGATGTCGACGAGGGCCTGGATCTTCTCGAGGATCTGCTCGACCTCGAGGGTGTAGGCGTCATCCTCGTGCCCGTCGCGCCGGAAGGCGCAGAAGGTGCACTTGGCGGTGCAGACATTGGTGTAGTTGATGTTCCGGTCGATGACGTAGGTTCGCACCTGATCGCCATGGAGATGTCGACAGCGGGCATCGGCCCAGCGGCCCAGTTCCTGCAGCGGCATCTCGTGGAAGAGACGCATGGCCTGTGTTCCATCCAGGCGAAGATCACCCGTGACGACGTCCTGCATGACTGCGGGATCGAGCACGTCGGCGCCTGGATTGAGTGGTGGTGTACTGGCCATCGAACCGCCCATGGTACCCGGAGGCGGGCCGCGGGTCTCAGCCGGAGCAGCCGTCCTCGATCGAGCGTACGAGGCCTTCCAGGCTCGATGTACGGGCTTCCACCTCGTTCCGAAGGTGCTCGACCTGCTCCTGGTCGGAGACCAGGGAGAGATTGGCCTTCAGGTTCCAGGCCGCCGAGCGGGCTGCCGCGCCGGCGAGGACGGCTGCAACGGCCAGGTCGCTTGCCAGGAGCCGATTCGTCGTGTTCACCAGGCTCGCAAGCAGGGTGAGCATGGTTTCGCAGGCATCCATCGTCTCGCAGGGAGGTTTCATGGCCGCTTCGAGAGCCTGGTCCCATTCAGCCACGCGGCGCTGATCATCGGAGGGCAGTTTCATGAGCCCATTGAGATGCTCGTAGGCGGTCGCATCGGCATCGGCCAGTTCCAGGGCCGCCTGTTCACAGGCACGCAGTTGTTGCAGCGCATCTTCATTGCCTGCCCGGAACTCCGAGAGGGATTTCTTGTCGATGGAGTAGGCCAGCACCATGCGGGCCAGGGAGGCCGAGAGGGCGAGGGTGGTGGAGGCCAGTGCACCGCCGCCTGGAATCGGCGTCTTCTCGCCGAGCGCTTCCAGCAGCTGCGTGATGGTTGAATCCTGCAGGCCCATGCTCAGTTCCGGATCTCGGCCTGGAAGGTCGACTGAAGCGCCTCGACGGCCTGTTGCACGGGACCATCGACCTCGTCGTGGGTGAGGGTGCGCGTGGCATCGCGGAATCGGAGGCGCATCGTGATCGACTTGTTTCCATCGCCCACCTGCGATCCTCTCCAGGTCGTGACGAAGCCGACGTTCTCGAGCGAAGCAAGGTCCAGGCCCTGGATGCATTCGGCGAGTTCATGCCACGACGTTTCCTCCCGGACGATGGCCGAGATGTCCCGCTCGATGGCCGGGTAGGCCGGCAGCGGCTTGAGGTTCGCCACGGGTGGATAGCCTGAAAGAAGACCACCGAGGCACAGTTCGGCGCCGATGACATCATGCTCGAGGCCATGGGCCGTGCGTATCGACCTGGCAACCAGTCCCATCCGGCCGATGGTTGATCCACCGAGCCTCAGGAGTGCGCCCGGTTCGAACCAGGGCGCATCACTGGAGGGAGTGGATTCGATGGCCGCACCTGCGCCAAGCAGGGTGTGGGCGAGACGTTCGATGACGCCCAGGAGGGGTCGGAGCCCGTCGCCTGGCTCGATGAAGTCCATCAGAAGTCCAAGGTGCAGCGATTCATCATGCCCCTTCTTCGTGGCATGGAAGACAGAGCCGCCCTCGAAGAGGCGCATCGATCCCGCCCCCTGGTCCTGATTGTGGGCGCGAACCCGCATGAGACTCGGGAGCAGTGAAGGTCGAAGAATCGTGTCTCCACCCTCGCGTTCATCGATGGTTCCCAGGAGGGTTGCGCCTTCGGGCAGGAAGGGAGCAGCAGCAGCCTCGTTGATGAGGGAGTGCGTGACGGTTTCCATGAAGCCTTCGGCCACGAGGTGGGCATCGAGGGTCCGCCTTCCCAGTATGAGTGGCTGGGGGGCGGCGGGCCGGGTGCTGATGACCTCATGGACGGGCAGGTCGTCGTAGCCCTGCATCCGGGCGACTTCCTCGACGAGGTCGATTTCCCGTTCGATGTCGCCCCGTTCACATGGGACGGTCGCAGTGATGGAGTCACCCTCGACAACCGGGCTGAAACCCAGGGTGTCGAGCACGCGGACCATGTCCTCGGTCGGGATGTCCTGCCCGAGGATCGACCTGCATCGATCCATGCGCATCGAGACTTCCCGCAGCGGGGGCAGGTCGGCTCCGGCGGAGAGAACGCCCTTGCAGAGGGTGCCGCCTGCATGTTCGATTACCAGGGAGGCGAAGCGTCGGGCGCACTCATCGACCTGCAGGGGTGAGACGCCTCGTTCGAATCGGAACGACGAATCGCTGCTGATCCCGTGCAGTCGGCTTGTCCTGCGGACGAGGACGGGGTCGAACGTCGCCGCTTCAAGCAGGATGTTGGTGGTCTTCTCGGTCACGGCCGAGTCGGCTCCACCCTTGACGCCGGCGAGGGCCACCGGTTTTTCGGCGTCGGCGATCACCAGTTCCTCGCCGGTGAGCGTGATCGGCTCGGCGCCTTCGCCGAGGGGCAGGAAGGTCTCGCCCTTGCGTGCCATGCGGATGATGACGGTGCCTCCTGCAAGGGTGTCCAGGTCGAAGGCGTGGGTTGGTTGTCCCATTTCAAAGAGGACGAAGTTGCTCGCATCGACGACGACATTCCTTGGAATGTCTCCCCGGGCCTCCAGTCGCCGGGCCATCTCCTTCGGCGAGGGACCGACCTTCACACCGCGGATGACCCGGGCGGTGTAGAGCGGGCAGGCTTCGGGTTCCTCGTTGACCACCGACACGTGATCCTCGATGGGATCATCGGATTCGGTCACGGATGTATCGGGCAGGACGAGGTTCCGTCCGCTGATGGCGGCGATTTCCCTCGCAAGGCCCAGGTGGCAGGTGCAGTCCCCGCGATTGGACATCATCTCGAAGTCCAGGGCGATGTCGTCCTCGCGCTCGATGCGTTCTTCCAGGGGGAATCCGGCGGCCGTCAGCAGGTCTCCCTGCTCGGCATCGCTGGCCTGGGGGTCGAGGTAGTCATTCATCCATTGCACGGACATCAGCATGCTGGCAGGGTACCGGGGGAGGGGGGTGCTTGGATAGTCGAGGCCCTCGTGGACAGGTGGGAGTCGGGGCGAGTGGTGCGGACGGGCGCAGTACACTGCCTTCATGCGACCCTGGTACCAAGCCCTGGCCCTGCTCTGCCTCCTGCCCGCGGGCTGTGCCAGTACGCAACCTGCCGGGGCGTCGCGTGACTACTACGCCGACGTGCCGGAGCACTTCTCCATCGACGTGACGATCCTCGCCGCCGAGGATGAGCCGGAGGCCCATCGACGCACGGCTCGGTACGTGGTCTTCCCGGACGGATCCTTGCACCATGATGCCAGGCCCGGAGTCGGGCCCAATACGCTGCCCCCCTTGTCCCGCCAACTCAGCAAGGCGCAGATGGCCGATCTGTGGGCCAAGGCCCGAGAGCTGGGGCTTGTCGATGCATCGAAGGCCGATCAGGTCGAGAACTTCCGGCGCGTTGTGCATCCTTCCTCCGGCCATGCCTATCTGGTCGCTTTCAGCGCGGATGGTGAGTACTGGAACTTCACGCGCGGGGTTCCCGAGGGTGAACGCCTTGATCCGGCCTTGACCGAGTTGCTCCGTGAACTGGCGATGCTGGCTTGGGCCGAGGACGGAGATGACCGTCGGCGAGCCGAGCCGGTGCGCTATGATTTCGGACCGGATCCATGGGCCGCCTACCGCGGAGGACAGGAGCAGTGAGGTCATTCATCAAGATGCACCTGTTCCTCGTCGGGTTCCTGCTGCTGGCTGGATGTACGACTCGCGCGAACTGGTATCACCCGGAGAAGGGCCCCAGTCCAACGAACAACCTTGGTCTTGAACTGGACCTGACCGACCATGAGGCGTCACGCTACGCCCGCTACAGGGTCGAGCCCGACGGTGTCATCACCTTCTGGGGTGGACAGGACGCGGTCTTCGACCGGGTGACTTGGCGTGGAACCATCACCGAGGAGGAGGGTCGATCGATCGACCGGATCGTGCGTGATCGAGACTGGTTCGAAACACCTCCGGCAGGTGATCGCGTCGGGGATGAGACATGGATCATCATGCTCGTCGAACCAGGCAACCGCAGAGGCTTCACGGTCCTCGGCCATGACATGGGTGTCGATGAGCTCTGGAGCATCCTGCAGGCGGCATCATCGAGGCGCTTTGTTGACGTGATCGACGCCTTGCCGAAGCCGAGCATCGAGTCCCTGAACGGTGGCACGACGACCCCGGCTGCCGAGGACGAGGGCCAATGAGAACACGTGGGCTGAGTCTCGTGGGCCTGCTCATCACGCTCGCCTGCATCGTGGTGCTGCTGTCCTTGACGCTGCCGGCGCTTCGTACCGCGACCACGGGGATTACGCCGCAGGGGACCCAGGCTCCAAACAGCGCCTGGGGTGCCACCGAGATGCTGCAGTTGCAGGCGCTGGGGCAGGGAATTCTCACCCAGGACATGCTCGGGGGTGGTACGAATCCGTACGCAAGGCCCAGTGAATCCTCGGGAACCGGTGACCGCACCCTGGATACGACGGCCAACCTCTATTCCCTGTTGATCATGGAGCGCATCACCGTGCCCAAGCAACTGGTCAGCAAGGGTGACCGTGGTTACGTGGAAATCGACCACGACTACAGTTGGGCGGCGTACAGCCCGAGGAACGGCGTGTACTGGGATCCATCCTTCGTCGCCGACCTCGACGTGCTGTCGAACGTCTCCTTTGCGCACATGCCGTTGACCGGTCGCCGTGTCGACGACTACTGGCGTGCATCCTTCTCTACGGACTTTCCGCTGTTCGGGACACGTGGTCCGGAGGGTGGCATCGACTCGTTGAACTCGGTGACGTGCCTTGATGGCGGCTGGAGCGGCCGGGTGCTGTTCGCCGACGGTCACGTCGACTTCCTTCCGACGATCGGTTCCTTCACCAGGCGGTGGAATGGACAGGCCGACAACCTCTTCAGGATCGATGATGAGCGGAATGGGTCCGATGCGATCCTCGGCTTCTCCGAGTCGATCGATGAAGAGGGTGTCACCTTGCAGTGGGATTGAAGGAGACGCTTCGCCGGGCAGCGCCTGCCGGGGGGGAATAGGCTGGGCAGGATTCGAACCTGCGACCCGGCGATTATGAGTCGCTTGCTCTGACCACTGAGCTACCAGCCCGGGTGGTGGAAGTGTACATCAGTTGCAGTTGGCGGTCCTTGGTCAACTCAACCCCCGATCTCGTGGCTCGTTTGAGCCATGCATCAACGAACAGCCCCCTGGCTGAAACCAGGGGACTGCCCGATGTCGAATATGTTCACGGAAGACGACGTGGTCCCCCCATACCCGAATCACGTCAACTGCAGGGTCCCCAGGCGCTGATGATGGCGAGGAGATCGGAGACATCCACGGCACCATTCCCATCGATGTCCTCGTCGCAGCCGCTGCAAGGCCCCCATGCACTGATGATCGCCAGCAGGTCGACGACATCAACGGACTGGCTCCCATCGACGTCGCCGGGGCAGGGGGACATGCAGTCATCATGCGTGATGGAGAGGCTCGCAGGCATCTGCCAAGTCAGTCCTGTCGCATCCTTTCCCTGGAAAAGGGCTTCGAACATGACGGAGGAATCCATGCCTCGAACCGTAAGGCGTGCCACGTGTACGCCGTTGCCCGGTTCACAGAGTTCATCAATGAAGCCGACGCCGGCTCCCTGGAGATCTTCTGGGGTCACGTACCAGGATCCATCCCCTGAATCGATTGCCCCACCGGCTTCGAAGGCCGAGAAATCGATACCGATGTTCGACAAGGCGTTGTCGACCTGGTCGGTTCGACCGATCGTCACGAAGCTGTCGTATCGGAGATCCGGAAAGGTCTTGAACAGTGCCGGGTTGATCGAGGTCGATGTCGGGCCCCCATAGGGATTCTGGTAGAAACTGCCCGTGGTCGAGACCATCTTCGTCATATTGTGATCACCGGCTACCGCGTCGAGGCGACAGCCTTCGGCCAGTTCGGCGTAGACATCGATTGTCCAGGTGGGTTCGGGATCATCAACCAAGTCCGTGCCGACAATCGTGTAGGACAGGCCTGCGAAGGCGTCATTCATCGCGCATGGATATCCGCTGCATGTGGTGTCCTCGCCGAGAAACGTGCCGCCTGCGTAGTCGCACAAGTGCAGTTCCACCACTGCGCATCCGCCGCTACCGAGGCAGCATGCCCCTGGTGGAGTCGGTTCAGCTTCGACGAGCACCTTCAGGTGGGCCGCCTGTGCCCCGGAGTTCGCCAGGTTCACGCTGGCATCGCCGGAGGCGAATGCGACGACCATGAGGCGGCCTCCAACTCCGGAGGTGAACAGCGAGCTTGGCAGGGTATGCGAGTAGGTGCTGCCCGACCAGTAGATCGATGTCGAAGCATCCGGGTTGCCGTAGACCCCCTGTGCCGTTGGAAGCGTCAGGTTCTGTCCCGGTGTCCAGGCGAAGTACAGGGTGCCACTGGTTGTCGCCCCGCTGCGTCCACCGGTGAGCTTGACGCTGTCAAGGACACTGCCCTCAGGCAGTTCCGGGATATCAAATACCCAGGTCGCGGCGTGTTTGGATCCCATGCAGTATCCACCCATGTAGGTGCAGTTCTTGATGGAGATCGATGCTGGATTCATCGAGATACTGTTCAAGGAACAGCAGTACCAGTTGTCCGTCGCCGACAGTCGCGCCGAGTCGGACGACGGTACATCGATGGTCTGCGTGCCGGCAGTCACGGTGCCGGTCGAAATTAAGAGGCTTGTGAAAATCGCCTTGATATTCATTATGTATCCCTTATTGCTATCGCTATCAGGTGTTCTCAGTTGCATGTGCCCCAGGCGCTGATGATGGCGAGGAGATCGGAGACATCCACGGCACCATTCCCATCGATGTCCTCGTCGCAGCCGCTGCAGGGCCCCCATGCACTGATGATCGCCAGCAGGTCGGTCACATCGACGCTGCCATTGCCATCGACATCCCCGATGCATGGTTCACTGCAACTCGTGTCCGCGCATTCACTGTCTTCGCCGACGAAGGTCCCCCCGGCGAGCTCGCACGTGTGCTGGGGCACGACGGCGCAGGCACCGCTTGCAAGACAGCATGCTCCACTTGGAGACTCGATGTCGATGACGATTGACAAGCGTGCGCCCTCTGGGCCTGAATTGACGACATGCACACCGCCGCCGTTGAAGACGTACATGTAGATCCCGAGTTTGCCCTGCGAGCGGGCGGACTCGATCTGGGTCGCAGGAATGTTCAACGAGAAGGGCCCGCCCCATGTGTACAGGCTGCTGGACCATGACGCCGAGTTGATGATGGAGTGTGCGAACGTGTTTGTCAGCGTGCCACTGGTCGGCTTGATTTTGAGGGTCGTATCACCACCCATGTCGTTGTACTCGGTATCACCCTTGAACGACGCGCTGAGAATCGTCGCATCCTCTGGAAGTCCGGACAGATCGAAGATCCAGAATGCACCACGCTTGCTTCCCACGCAACTTCCGTAGACGTAGGAGCATTTCTGGGTGTACGTGTAGGTGCCGTTGAATCCAGACAGCGACGAATAGGTGCAGCAGTTCGTCGAATACATCGACGCAGTCTGCGACCAGGGTACCTCGATGGTATACGTTGAAGTTGCAGCCTCCGAGGTACAGGAAAGCCACAGCATTACCAGGACGTGGGGGATCAAGTACAGATGTTTCATGTAGCGTGCTGTACGAGCATCGCGATGGCTGCAGTCGCAGATGAGAAAAACGGACGTCATGACGCCTGTCAGTCAAGCAGGATGTGCCGTGGATACTCGTCCCAAACCTGATCGGACATGGATCAGGAGACCATGGTCCGCGATGCGGACATCGACGTGGGCCTGATGACGTTGGAGGCACTCCATGGCCTCGGACAACCAGCGTCATGGCTGGAAACCTCGATCAGGCAGAGGCGATCGTATAGATGCCTTTGTGACGTGTCAATGAAGAAATATGCAAGCAGCCGAGATTGGGGTGCGGCAACTGTTCAAGATGCTCCGGGGCCGACCACCTTCACCACTTCCAACATCGCTTCGTGCAGGTGTCCGTTGCTGAGGATGGCGGCAGTGCATCCCGGGTCGGCCTGCCCCTTGAAATCGGTCCACTTCCCGCCTGCCGCCTCGATAAGTGCGATCGGGGCGCAGATGTCCCAGCGTGAAAGCAGGGGTTCGACAACGGCGTCGATGCGACCGGTCGCAAGCAGGAGAACTGCGCTGCAGTCGCTCCAGCCGCGTGTTGACCCGCAGGCGCGCACCAGGCGGTCGTGCACGTCCTCCCGGCCCGTGTCACGGAAGTAGTCGAAACTCGTCGTACACACCATGGCTTCTTCGAGGGTGTCGGTGCTTGAGACGCGAGCGGGTGAGGGCGGCGCATCCCCCAGTTGGTGGAAGGCGCCCAGTTCGCGGCCACCCCAGGCGGTCTCGTTCAATGCGGGCAGGTGAACCACGCCGCCGACGGGTACGCCCTCGTGCTCGAGGCCCACAAGGACACCGAAGGAGGGAACGCCGCGCGTGAAGGACACCGTTCCATCGATCGGGTCGACCACCCATCGCCACGGGCTGTCTCCGTCGATCTGGCCATGTTCCTCGCCGAGGATGGAGTCCTCTGGATGGGCCTGTCGGATCATGTCGCACCCGAGCCGCTCGGTGTCCCGGTCGACCTGGGTGACGATGGTGCCATCGGTCTTCACATCGACCTGGAGGGCCTGGTCGCGGAAGAAGCCCAGGGCATGACTGCCCATTTCACGTGCAATCCGCAGGGCGTCGTCCAGTCGTGTCTCGAGGCCTTCAAGCATGCAGGCATCCTACCGGCAGGAATATGCACTTCATGGCCAATAAATGAACATCTGCCTGCCTGCGATGCCTGTTATCGGTGATTTTCATTTCCACGAAGGGCTCCCTGCCGCTATGTTGAAGGCACATAGGGGGGGCATTGTCCCTGTTTGAATACCCGGAACTTCACCCGCATTCAGCGAGGATACGACGCAGATGCATCGATACATGACGACAGCCTTGGCACTCTTGTTGGTTTCCTTCGTGGCCCAGGCCGGCCAGTCGCCGGTCGCCGAGGAGGATCGCATGATCATGACCTGCGATGTCCTGCAGACCGCCGAGCAGGCCAGGGGTGGTTCATCCAGCCCGGCATGGTTCTGGCCCGACGGCATCGTGCCCTACGCCTTCGATTCCGACATCTCGTCCACGAACCAGACCCGTGTTCGCAATGCCATGAACATCGTGGAGTCGCACTGCACGACCCTGTTCGTTCCTCGCACCAACGAGTCGAACTGGATCCAGATCGGCGAGCACGGCGGCAACTGGTCGTACGTTGGCATGATCGGCGGGGGGCAGCAGATCTCGATCTTCAACTGGAACTACCCGTACATCATCGCCCACGAACTGAGCCACGCGCTTGGTCGTCACCACCAGATGTGCCGAAGTGACCGCAACAGCTACGTGCAGATCAACTGGAACTGCATCATCGACGACTGCGAGAACAACTACCAGATGGCCAGCACGGTCAACTACGAGCCCTACGACTTCATGTCCGTCATGCACTACGGACAGTGGGACTGCACCACCGGCTGCCCGACCATGACCTGTCTGCCCGGCTACACCCAGTACCAGAACTCGATGGGGCAGAGTTCCTACTTCACGGCCAGTGACTCCTCCGTCCTGTCGCAGATGTACCCGGCCGGCAATCCTGATGTCACGGTCCTCTTCGTTCAGTTGACGCCCAACGAATGTGATCCCGGTGATGACATCGACGTCTTCAGCGTCATCAAGAACGATGGTGACTCCTTCAATCGCGACGTGATCGCCCGGGTCTACCTCTCCGATGACCCCGAGATCACCACCTCGGACTATTACATCGGTTCACAGACATTCGACTACATCATGAGTGGTGGCTTCGGCTACCTGGACATGAACATCAACATCAACAGCAACACGGCGGACGGGACCTGGTACGTGGGTGTCCTGCTCCAGTCCAATGATGATGTCGATGATTCAAACAACACGAACTCGGCAGCCCTGCTCGTGGGCGATGCCGAGACGCCCTGCGAGGGCGACGCCGATGGCAGCGGCAACGTGGACGTCAACGACCTCCTGGCCGTCATCAGTGACTGGGGTCCCTGTTCGGGTGCATGCGACGGTGACATCAATGACAACGGCACCGTCGACGTCAATGACCTGCTGATCGTCATCGGAGCCTGGGGCGACTGTCCATAGGAACGAAGTCGAGCATGCGACATGAACTGAGCATGGCAATGGGGGTTGCAATCCTCGCGACCAGTTCGGCGTTCGCGGACGTCATCCACGTCCCGGGTGATCATCCAACCATCACGCAGGCCATCGCTTCGTCCGCAGATGGTGACGAGATCCACATCGAGGCGGGGACCTACTACGAGTCGAACATCTACATCTCGTCTGCGAATCTCACGATATCCGGCGCCACCAATGGTGACGGATCTCCCGCCGTCACCATCGACGGTTCGGGTGTCAGCGACATTCTCCTGGCCATCGGCATCGTCGGCTCGGAGGGAGCGACGGTGGAGAACATCGTCTTCACGGGTTCCGTGGGCAACGCCTTGTGGATCTATCACATGGATCCGGTCATCCGCAATTGCGTCTTCGCCGGCATTGCCAGCGAGTGGGTGGGCGCGGCGATCTGGAGCAGCGACAGCGAGGCGCTCATCGAGGACTGCCGGTTCGTGGGCAATGACGCGGGCGATTCAGGCAACATCCTCTTCAACAAGTCCATCTCGGGCGACAACCCGGGCCTGCTGGCCCGGAACTGTTCCTTCGAGGACAACCAGGGGTACGCCATCGCGCAGATCCAGTTCACCTCCGCAGGCATCCAGGACTGCACGTTCCGCAACAACACGGCGACGGCCGCGATTTCGACCTTCGGATCGGGTGGCTTTGTGTGGGTATCTGACACCCTCTTCTGTGAGAATGAAGGCGCCGCGATCGATGGCCCCTGGGATGATGGTGGCGGCAACCAGTTCGAGGACGAGTGTCCGGTTGGTTGCCTGGGTGATGTGAGTGGTGATGGCGCGGTGAACGTGACGGATTTGCTTGCAGTCATTTCCGGGTGGGGTGATCCGTACTCCGTCAGTGATCTACTTGATGTGATCGCTGGGTGGGGCGCATGCGATTGATCGATCAGTCGAGGTTGAACCTCGCGAGGTAGATCGCGGTTTGTCCCTCGTGACTTGAGTAGTAGCTCACCAGCAGCCGGTCCTCGTCAACGATCAGGCCCGGATAGCTCGTATCACCACCTGAGGGCAGTACCTCGAGGGTCATCATTGCGCCTGCGTCGTCGAGTGTGGCCAGGAAGGTCCGCTGCTCGCCGGGAAGGTATCGCCGTCCCGCTACGACCCACTCCCCGTCGAGGTCCACGAAGTTCGGTCCGCCGATACGTTCGTCCAGTTTCGTGAACGTCCACGTGGTCCAGGGTGGTGGGGCGTGTCCGAACATCGCAAGTTGGTCGCCGCCACCGCGTCGAGCCAGTGCATGCATGGTGTCGTCGCGGAATCGCAGTGTTACTTCGTTGGGGTCGCCGTCTACGGGCAGTCGCATCGCGTGTTGGTACTGGATGCCGTCGGTGGTCTTCACGAGGTGCGCCTCGGGAGTTTCATCGAACGGTTGGTACAGCACGCCCCAGCCGGTGCCGTCGTGCCAGGTCACCCGCCACAACCAGTCGCGATCGGAGGCGATGGCTTCGTCGACGAGGATGGGGGCGGGATGGCCGAAGTCCATGGTGTCAGGATCAGCGAAGGCGACGCGGGTGGCCATAGATTGCAGTTTTCGGTCGACGTAGACGGATCCGCCGCAGGTGAGCATGACGCGTCCGTCGGGTGTGAGGGAGAGTTTCGGATCTCGGAGGTCCACGCCGTCCTCTTGCAGTTGGGCGACGGAGTTCCAGGTGCCGTCGTGTGTGTATTCGATGACTTGAATGGTTCCATCGCGTCCATGCACGTGGTCATCACCTTCACGGAAGGTGCACAGCAGCCGGTCGTTCACGACGAGCAGATCGGTGAATGCGTTGTGCGGTGCTTCGCGCCAGATGCACTCGACGGACTCGAGTCCGGCCACGTGTCGTGGGGCGGTCTGGCAGCTGGTGGCGAAGAGGGTGATCGCCAGCAGGGCGGCGTTCACGATGGTGCGGAGCATGATCGTGATCCTAGTCCATGCCGGTTCGCCGTGCAGTCATTTCCGGGTGGGGCGTATGGGGTTAATCGTCCGGTTGTTCATCGTATGAATGGGTCATCAAAATAAAAGCGAATCTGCCCAGCAGGACTATTCCAAGTGTGATCAGGAACACTTTGAACGCCGAGACACCCGTCATAGTTTGAAATATGGCCGCGCCTGCCATGGCCAGGATGAAAAAGAACACACGGTAGAGAATGACCTTTCGCATAGGTGCTTCAATTTAGCGGGCATGTGCGCATCGTCGTACACTATGTGCCCATCGGCCCCGGTAGCTCAGCTGGATAGAGCAGCGGACTTCTAATCCGCAGGTCGGATGTTCGAATCATCCCCGGGGCGTTGAGGAGCAAATGACATATGGACATACGTCTTCTGATCAGCATTGTCGTCGGGTGTCTTGTTGTCGTGCTCTGGTACATCGTCTTCGCCGTAGGTCTCGGCATTGATCCAGATGGGAGTGAGGGAATTGCCGTGTTGTGGTCCAGCGGGTGCATTCTTGGTGCGCCGCTTGGCAGAACGATCAAGCGTGGAGGAG
>PBMX01000031.1 GCA_002722935.1 Phycisphaerae bacterium
CCGGAACCACTGTCGGGGTACGAGTTGGCGACGAGGCTGTCCTACTTCCTCTGGAGCACGACTCCGGATGAGCAGTTGCTCCAGGCCGCGGCTCGCGGTTCGCTTGCAACGCCCGCTGGTCGACGGGCGCAGGTCGATCGAATGATCCAGTCGGACCGTTCAAGGGCACTGGCCGAGCACTTCGCCACGCAGTGGCTCCAGATCAGGTCCGTCGATGAGAAGACGCCCGATCCTCGCCGCTATCCAGGCGTCGACGAAGCGCTGCTCCGGTCGATGCAGGAGGAGACCATCGAGCTCTTCGATTCGGTCTGCAGGGAGGACCAGTCGATCTGGTCATTGCTCGATGCCGGGTACACGCATGCCGATGCAGCCCTTGCGCAGCACTACGGACTCGCCTGGCCCGAGGGAGCCGAGGGTGTCCAGCGGATTTCACTCGACGGGCGCAGGCCCCCGGGACTCCTCGGTCATGGCAGCATCCTCACTGCCACGTCGAATCCAACCCGGACATCGCCGGTGAAGCGTGGGAAGTGGATTCTCGAGGCGCTCCTGGATGACCCACCTCCGCCACCGCTTCCAGGGGTCGATGCGCTGCCCGAAGCGGAGGGGGACGCCGGGCACGTGGGAGTTCGTGATCTGCTGGCGCTGCATACCACGGATCCCGAGTGCATTTCATGCCATGCCCGCATGGATCCCCTCGGGTTGGCGCTGGAATCACTGGATGCCGTGGGACGGGTTCGATCGGAGGAGGAAGTCGCCTTGATGGATCTGGAGGCGGTTCTTCCCGACGGACGGTCCTTTACGGGGGTTGCCGGGCTCAAGGACCTTCTCCAGGGAGATGAATCCTTTCTTCGAGCCCTTGCTCGGAATATGCTGGTCTATGCACTGGGTCGGGGAACGACTTTTGCCGATGAAGCACTCATTCTCCGACTGACTGCAATCCTCCAGGAGGACCCCCGCGTGCGACGCCTGATTGACGAGATCATCGAGTCCGATGCATTCAGGTATCGCGCAGGCACTGAAGGAGGCTCGCCTTGAGCATGCCCGGGCTTTCACGCAGAACGATGCTTCGAGGAATGGGTGCCGCCATGGCGTTGCCCTGGCTTGAAGCCATGCCCCCGATGTCCGGGCTCTCGTCTGCGATGGGGGCGACGGCGTCGGTTCCTCCCAAGCGTCTTGCCTTCCTGTTCATACCCAATGGCGTCAATGCGCCGAAATGGGCGCCGACCGGCGTCGGGACGGACTGGACTCCTTCGACCCTGCTTGAGCCGCTTGAACGGGTCCGGGAGCACGTGAGCGTGTTGAGCGGGCTTGCACATCACAACGCCAAGGCACTTGGGGACGGGCCGGGCGACCATGCCCGGTCGGCCGCCTGCTTCCTTACCGGGGCGCATCCCTACAAGACCGCCGGCACCGACATCTCGGTAGGTGTTTCGGCCGACCAGGTCGCGGCCAGGGCGCTTGAAGGTCGGACCCGTTTCTCCTCGCTTGAGCTTGGCTGCGAAGGAGGACGTCAATCGGGCGACTGTGATTCGGGCTATGCCTGCGTGTATTCGACCAACATCTCCTGGCGTTCCGCGCGGACGCCCAACGCGAAGGAAACGAACCCAAGGCGTCTCTTCGAACGCCTCTTCGAAGTCGGCCCCGGTCGTGAGACGGTGGCGGCTCGCGAGGAACGGCTTCGGACACGGCGAAGCATTCTCGATTACGTCCGTGTCGATGCCCGTCGCCTCGCATCGGGGCTGGGAAAGGCCGACCGACTTCGTGTCGATGAGTACTTCGAGTCGGTTCGACAACTTGAACGTCGGATCGAACTGGTCGAGACCGTCGAGCAGGATCCATCGCAATTGACGACGTTCGAACGCCCCGAGGGTGTTCCCGGCGACTACAGGGAACACCTCGACCTGATGTCCGAACTGATGATCCTGGCGTTCAAGCTGGACCTCACGCGGGTCTCGACGTTCATGTGGTCCAACGAGGGATCGAATCGCTCGTTCCCGTTCCTGGACGTCCCCGAGGGGCACCATCAACTGTCGCATCACAAGGGTGATGAATCGATGATCGAGAAGATCCGTCGCATCGATCGATTCCACGTCGAGGCCTACGCGAAGTTCATCGAGCGCCTCGCCTCCGAGCCCGAGGGTGACGGGACGCTTCTGGACAACTGCATGGTGGTCTATGGAAGTGCCATCGGCGACGGAAACCGTCACAACCACGATGATCTTCCGATTCTCCTGGCAGGTCGAGGTGGGGGCACGCTCACGCCGGGCCGCCACGTGGTCCATGAGAAGAACACGCCGCTGTGCAATCTCTACGTCTCCCTGCTCGATCGGATGAACATCCCGGTCGACACGATCGGTGACAGTACCGGCAGACTCATGAACCTCTGAGCCCGGGCCCCGGCCCTGACGTACACTCCCTGTCACCGATGTACATGAATCAACTGGCAGCCCGATCCTCTTCGATCGAAGAGGCACGACTCAGGAGCGAAGCACTGCGCATCGGTGGAATGCTGTGCGTCCTGCTGATCGCCTTCGTGATCGCCCTCCTGAGAATATTCATTCCCGGACCATGGCAGGGGCAGGCCCCGTTGCTGGCAATCATCGTCATAGGGATCGTCCTGATCTACGAGCTTGGAATGCTTCGACAGGTCCGTTGCGGACTGAGGCATGGAAAGAACATGCCGGAGCTCGTATGGATCGTGAACGTGCTCATCGAGAGTCTCTTTCCAGCGGTACTGCTCCTGCTGGCGATCGACTTCGGTCTGCTTTCCCCGTACCTGCTGCTCCTGAGCCCGATCACCTTCCTCTTCTTCATCGTCACCATTCTCTCGACGCTTCGACTCGAAGTGCTGCTGTGTCGCCTGACAGGCATCGTCGGTGGCGCGGCCTACATCGGCCTGATGCTCCATGTCTTCCTGGACCATGACCTCCTGACGGACCACGAGGACTTCATCCACCCGGCGACGATGTACTGGACGGCGGCCTTCCTGATCATCCTGTCGGGTTTCATTGCCGGTTTCGTAGCTGGACAGTTGAGACGGCATGTCGAGGCCGCGATCCGCGAACTGGAGGCCCAGCAGGCCCGGGAGCGGATGGAGCGTGATCTCGACATCGCCCGTTCGATCCAGCAGGGCCTGCTCCCGGAAGCCGCTCCAGACCTCGGCGACATCGAGATAGCCGGTTGGAGCAGGCCGGCCGACCAGACCGGCGGCGACTACTACGACTGGCTGCTTCTCGAGGACGGGCGCTTCATCTTCTCGCTCGCCGATGTGACGGGACATGGCATCGGTCCCGCCATCGTTACAGCGGTCTGCCGGGCGTATACAAGGGCCTCCGTCGACACCGATCGCGAGGTCCATGACGTCATCACGCGCATCAACGCCATGCTCCATGCCGATACCCCGACCGACCGTTTCATCACCTTCGTTCTCGGGAGGCTGGATGTCGCCAAATGCCGGGTGGAACTGCTTTCGGCAGGGCATGGACCGATTCTCTACTTCGAGGCCGAGTCGGGGACCGTTCGACACCACGAGGCGCAGGGAATCCCGCTGGGCATGCTCGAAGACTACGTGTTCGAGCAGCCTCTTGATTTGGAGATCGCCCCAGGTGACGCCCTCATCCTCGTCTCGGACGGCTTCTTCGAGTGGTCGAGGGAGGATGGAGAGCAGTTCGGAGTCGAGCGCCTGGAGCAGTCGATCCTCGGCGCTTCAGGCGAGTCTGCGCAGGGAATGATCGACAGAATGGAAGCCGATCTACGCGCGTTCGTGGGAGATGCCACCCAGCCCGATGACATGACGGCGGTCATTCTCCGAAGGAGGCAACCATGAATCCCGGGCAGGGCCGATGCACCTGGTGCGGCGACGATCCGCTGTACGTCGACTACCACGATGTCGAATGGGGAGTACCGATCCGCGATGACAAGGATCTCTATGCCAAGCTCGTCCTGGACGGTTTCCAGGCGGGCTTGTCCTGGATCACCATTCTTCGCCGCCGAGAGGGCATCGAACAGGCCTTCGACGACCTCGATCCCGAGGTGATCGCCGGGTACGGCCCGGAGCGTATCGAGGAACTGCTCCAGGACACCAGGATCATCCGCAACCGGCAGAAGGTCGAAGCAGCGATCAGGAACGCCAGGTCCTGGATCAAGCTCATGGAAGGGCCCGGCGATTTCTCAAGCCTGCTCTGGAAACACGTGGACGGTGAACCGATCATCAACACGTGGTCCCATGATGCGGAGGTTCCATGTGAAACCGACCGGAGCACGGCCATGTCGAAGGAACTCAAGTCACTTGGTTTCGGTTTCTGTGGTCCGACCATCTGCTACGCGTTCATGCAGGCGGTGGGGATGGTCAACGACCACGTGGTCAGTTGCTTTCGTCACCGGGAACTTGGAGGCTGACTGCGGGCGTCTCCTGCTCCACGTCGAGAACCCGGTCGCAGGACTGCATCGCGAGCAATGCGTATGCGGTCGCGTAGGAATGCCCGTACCCGTACAGGGGGTAGTCGAACCAGCTGCCCGGGGCATCCTGAACCTCGATGAGCAGGTCACGAAGCCAGGTCGCCAAGCGTGTCCGCTGCGGCTCATCGAGCTCTTCGATCACGCGGCCTGCGTAGTAGTGGCCGTAGAAGTAGTAGTAGCCGGAGGTGGAATAGTAGGCCTCGTGCGGGATCTTTCTTCCCCTGCCGATCTCGATGTAGTGATGGTCACGCATGAGGGTTTCGACTCCGGTCGCCATCTGGCCAACCGAGATGTCACGACCCCACTCGTGCAGGGCGAGGTTGCATGGCTGCGAGCGACCAAGTGAACCCTTGACCATGTTGTACGGAGCCTGGGGCCTGTACTGGGCATAGGTTCCATACACGTAGGCCCCGCTGGGCAGCCGCATGCGCTCGACCGTACTGATGCCGTCGTTGACCATGTCAATGTCGACCTCGAACCCCAGGTCACGGGCTTCGTCGAGGGCCAGGAGGACGGAGGCCGTGTTGAAGCTCGTGCTCTGCTCACCGCTGGGGTGCTCGAGAATGTAGGCGAAGTCGTAGTAGCCCCAACCACCGTCGATGGACTGACGATCCTTGAGGATCTCCAGTTCCTTCCGCAGGACCTCGGCGATCCTGTCACGGTCACCTGCGAAGCGTTCATCGTCGACGAGACGACACATCGCCGAGAGCATGTAGGTGTGGGTCCAGATGTCGTAGAACGTGTTTCCGGTGGCCTTCCCGACGGGGGGGGTGTCCAGCAGGTGCTTGACACCAAGTCGAAGTGCCGCCTCCGCGGCTGGATTCGTCCGACTCGGTTCGATCAGGCTCATCACCCCCAGGGCGGAAGTGGCTTCACCGAATGCGTCATGGCTCGCCTGGGTATCGAGGTAGATCTGGTAGGGCCTCGAGGCGTCGATCGTGCCCCAGGAACCATCCGGGTTCTGGTTGTCGATCATCCACTGGACGGCCCGTTCACGGCTTTCCGCGGGGGTCTGCGCAGGCGTCGTGCACCCGGACATCGCGACCGCGCAGGTTGCGAGAAGTGCTTGCACGAAGATCAACGTGTGCCGATGCATGCTGGTCAGCCGTCATACTCTTCCATGGGTACCTGGATGCGATCACCGGCCTTGAGTCCGGAGATGATCTCGATGAACCCATCGTTCCGTTGGCCCGTGACGACCTCCTGCTCGATGATGTTCTCTCCTCGCATCAGGCGTACGAAGTGGCGATCGCCGTCCTCGACCCCGACCGCGGCGGCAGGAACTCGAAGTACCCGCTTGAGCGTCTTCTTCGCGATCGCCCTGCAAGCCAGTCCCAGACGGAGCCGGTCATCCTGCTTCGAGAGGGTGATCTCGATGGGGAAGGATGTTCCCGCCCCGGAGGGTGAGCCGACGAGACCGATGGAGCGGATCGATCCAGGCACGGTGAGCCCGGGAAAGGCCGGAGCTTCGACCGAGACCTTCATGCCCTGTTCCAGCACGAGCAGGTCCGCCGCCTCGATGGTTCCTTCCAACTGGGCTGTTGCCGGGTCATGCACCTGCGCCAGTTGCTGGTGCATTCCGATCTCGTCACCCGCCTCGACGCCGATCCGCGTCAGGATTCCATCGATGGGAGCCTTGATGATGAAGCGTTCCCGATCGGCCTTCAGTTCATCGAGTCGCTCCTGCTTGTCCTCCAGGTCCCTGGTCTCCCTCGCGATGTCCAGTTGCCATCGCATCCTGGTGAGCTGGTTCCTGATCTTCAGATGGTCGAGACTCTGCTGCTTCCAGCGAGCACTGTCCTTCACGTCCTGTTCACGATCAGGGAAGGTGTAGTCGTCGAAGAGGGAGTTCTCGACCTTCGTGTGTTCGAAACTGCGCTCCGCGAGGTCAAGTCCACGGCGCGCGCGTTCAAGAACGATGTCCTTGGTCCGATCATCCAGGGTCGTGTCGCCGTACATGGATTCGAGCTGCTGGAGTTCCTGGGTCTGGTCATCGACGTAGTTTCGACTGCGCTCGAAACTCATCGTCTGACGTTCCTTCTGGATCTTCGCGCGATACTGCTCGAAGAGCTTCAGGTCACGACGAGCCCGCTCCTGGCCTTGACGCTCTGTTCGAGGCTGGTCGCCATGGACTCCGCTTCGATGGCCCGGGTCTGCCTCGAGATGTCGGTCCGGGTCTTCAACTCGTCGAGCGCGGTCTGTGCCTCCAGGATGGCTTCATCGATCCCGGTCGTATCGAGGCGAAGCAGTACATCGCCGCGACGGACGACTCCGTCGCGAACGATCACGTCCAGCACCTCCGCCTGCTGGTTCCACTGTTCGGTGTCGACGTTGATGGAATGGGTGTCGATGGGCTCGAGCCGGAGGTCTCCCTCCCACTCGACCTCGAGGTTTCCAAGCTTGACGATGTGCTCGGAATACCGTGGAGTCTGGTCGGTGTCTTCGACCGCCGCCATGAGCAGCAGGGGAGCGCAGACCAGGGTGATGATGCAGGCGTGATTCATGGAGATCCTCCTTGGGGGCTCTTCTGGAATTGACACGATACTCCAGCGGAGGCCGCCATGACGGGCACTTCTGGTATCGTCGGACATCATGCCTGAGGAACGCAGCAGGGGTTGGGGAGTAGCCATTCACGGCGGAGCCGGGGCCATCCCGGCCGACATCCCCCCGGCACGCCGGGAGGCATGCATCATCTCCCTGACCGCGATCCTCGAACATGGTGCGCAATTGCTTTCACGGGGGTCACATGCACTCGATGTCGTCGAGGAACTGGTGATACGCCTCGAGAATGAGCCGCTGTTCAATGCGGGCAGGGGAGCCGTATTCACCAGTGCAGGCGAGCATGAACTCGAGGCCGCCATCATGGATGGCTCGACGCTCGACTGCGGAGCGGTCGCCGGCATTCGAACCGTCCGGAATCCGATCAGGCTCGCCAGGTGCGTCATGCAGCAGACGAAACACATCATGCTTGCCGGAGCGGGAGCCGAGGAGTACGCGGAGTCCATCGGCCTGGAGCGGGTCGAACCTTCATGGTTCGATACGGATCACCGCCGAGCCGAACTGGAGCGATACACGGAGGCGCCGGCTCTTCTTGAGCAGGAGGGGTCGACCGTCGGCGCCGTCGTCCGGGATTCCGCCGGCCGTCTCGCCGCGGCCACCTCGACGGGTGGAATGACAGGCAAGATGCCGGGTCGGATCGGTGACACTCCTCTTGTTGGGTGTGGAACCTATGCGGATGGGGGGTGCGCAGTCTCCTGCACGGGTCATGGGGAATCCTTCGTTCGACATGTCGCGGCGCACGAGGTCGCGGTGCTGGCCCGATCGAGTGGACGCGGTGCGGAAGGTGCCGTGGAACAGGTGCTCGAGGCAATGCCTGATTCGGTTGGAGGCATCATCGCGATCGACCGGGAGAGTGCGCCGGTGGCGCTCTTCTCATCGCGGGGGATGTATCGAGGCCGAGCCGATTCCACGGGACTCTTCGAAACCCTCATTCATGGAGAGGCGTGATGACGCCACTCGACGACATCCAGGACCTGGGAGAACCCGGAGGTCATCGCTATCGACATACCCAGCCGGGAACGACCATCCGCGTGATCCTGCTCATTGCGTCGGCCTGGGTCCTGCTCTTTGCGACTCTGATGACCTCCGTCATGTACCCGGTCCTGGGTGTGCTTCTCGTGATCATGTTCCTCTTCCATTCACTGTCGGTCGAGATCGACGCCGAGTCGATCGGTCTCTCATTCGGGCCGGGATTGATCAGGAAGCGCATTGCGCTGTCCGAGATCGTTTCCTGCAGGCCGGTTCGAAACAGCTGGCTGCTGGGCTTCGGAATCCGGTATGTCTTCGATGGCTGGATGTGGAACGTATCGGGGTTGGACGCGGTCCAGTTGACCTTCGCTGACGGGCGTCACTTCAGGATCGGTACGGACGAACCGGATGTGTTGAGCAGGGCCATTTCCGACGCCATAGGGAAATGATCCACTTTCCACCCGGAAGGTATGATGCCTCAGGTTCATTACATGGAGACCTACGAGCATGTCCAGTGGATTTGAGAAGATGGAAGAAGGCCAGGACGCGAAGCTGAAGCACGATTCAGAACTGCAGTTCAGGATCGAAGCCCGTCGCAACAAGTTGCTTGGACACTGGGCGGCCGGCCTCATGGGCCTCGAGGGCGATGCAGCCGACACCTATGCGATGGATGTCGTCAAGGAAGACATCAAGGAACCCGGAGTCGAGGATGTTCTTGCGAAGATCCGCACCGATCTCGGGGCCAAAGGCGTCGAGTTCAACGACGAGATGATCAGCGGCAAGCTCGAGGAATGTGAGCGGATGGCCATCGAGCAGTTGAAGGAAGAGGGCTACGGTACGGCCTGAGAGGACCTTGAACGGTCTTCATTCCTGCGCATGCGAGGAGACGGAAGCCCGGATGCGTCTGCCTGAACGTTCAACAGCCCGTCGACTTCTGCTTGCCGTCCTCGGCATCGCCTTCGCGACCATCCTCGCCAGCTGCATCTCCTCACCTCGCACATCCTCCGGCCAGTCCCTGCCGGATGCGGGCCTGGAGGCGCTGACCAGTTTTACCGAGACCCTGACACTGCTTACCTGGGTCATCCTGGTGCTCGTCGTCGGGGGAGTGATCGTGCTTTTGCTGCGGCTGAAGTCCATGGGGGTGGTCGGATTCGCTCCATCCACCTCCCTGGAGCGACTGAACCTGTCCGAGCGACCGTTGCTCCGGTTGCTCACGCTCTGCATTCTCTACGTCGCGCAGGGAATTCCGTACGGATTCGTGACGATCACTCTGGCGGCCTATCTTGCGGAATCGAATGCCACGACGGGGCAGATCGGTGGTCTGCTCGCGATGGGGACCCTTCCATGGACCTTCAAGTGGGTCTGGGGACCCATGATCGATCGGTATGGACTTCCGGCCATGGGTCGCCGCCGTCCGTGGATCCTCCTGGCGCAGACCGGGATGATCGTGACGATCGCGATCATGGCCTTTGTTCCCTCGATCACCGATTCGCTTGTGCTGATCGGATGGATGGTCTTCACCCACAACATCTTCAACTCCCTCCAGGACGTCTCCGTGGATGCACTTGCCGTCGACCTTCTTCGCGAGGAGGAACGTGGTCGGGTCAGCGGTCTCATGTACGGCTCGAAGTTCATAGGCACCTTCATCGGCGGGGCGGTGCTGAGCAGGGTATTGACGTCCAGCGGTCTTGACGGTGTCTTCGCATGCCAGGTGCTGATCCTCCTGGCGATCCTCTGCGTTCCCCTGTTTCTCCGCGAACGCGCAGGTGAGAAACTGCTTCCATGGACTCGCGGGGAGGTCCAGGGTGAAACCGCTGCAGCGATTTCAAGTTCAATCAAGGTGCTCTTCCAGCGTCTTGGTCGCGCCTTTTCACTGCGAGCCTCGATCCTGGCTGGATTGATCGGCCTGGGGATGTTCATCGCCAACGGGGCGCTGGGGCCGATTCTCCAGGTCTTCTACCAGCAGGAACTTGGCTGGGCGCGAACCGACTACACGGACATTTCCGGTGGATACGGCGTCTTCCTCGGATTGGCTGGAGCCATGGGTGGCGGATTCCTCGCCGATGCCTTCGGTGCAAAGCGCATCATCGCCATCGGAACGATCTGCCTCGGGCTGAACTATCTCGCCTTCGCGGCGATGGATCCGGAGTTCCTCGGCTGGGGCTGGTTCTCCTGGACCTCGGATGGAGCGATGACGACCTTCATCCTGCTGGAAGGATTCCTGGTGTCGATGGCCAGTGTCGGCCTGTTCTCCATGTACATGACGGTTTCGTGGCCCCTGGTCGCTGGAACGCAGTTCACGGCCTACATGGCCGTCCTGAATCTTTCCACGACGACGGGGCAGTGGATCTCCGGGGCGGTTGAACAGTACGGCATCGTGAACATCATGATCGTGTTCGGGCTGTTCCAGTTGGCGATCGTGGCCCTGCTTCCCCTCATCGATGTCCACCAGACACGTCGAGTTCTCGGGGATGGAGCCCTGGAAGTGGCGTGAACTTGCCGTTCTTCTCAATCACGGCGAGAATGACCAGTCATGAAGCAATCAAAGGCCACCAAAGTCATCGTGATCGCGGTCGTTTCGGTGCTCGTCCTGGGACTCGTCGGGCTGCGTCTCGTCGACGTGATCGCGAAATCGGTCATAGACAGCGAGGTCACCGAGATTCTCGGGGTCGATGCGCACTTCGGAGGAGTCGACCTGGGCGTACTCTCTTCGAGCTCCACCTTCACCGGGATCACGATCAGGAATCCACCCGGGTTCGACAAGGAGTATCTCCTCACGATCGACAAGGCTGAAATCGACTGCGGACTCGGCACCCTGATGTCCAACGACATCGACATTCCACGAGTCGTCCTGACCGGGCTGACATTCGATCTCGAGGAGGTCGACAAGGAAATCAACATAGAAACGGTGATCAAGAACATCCAGAAGTACGTCGCTGACCAGCCCAAGACGGATGCCCCGACCGAACTCGAGATTCGAACCCTGGACGTGAAGAACCTGCAACTGACGGCACATGGGAACATCGTGACGATCGCCGGTGGATCGCTGGAAACGAAGATCCCGGATTTCACCGTCAAGAACATCGGTACGAAGTCGGACACGCATCGCATGACGAGCCAGTTCGTCAACATCCTGACCCACGCGGTTCTCAGTCATGCCTTCAAGCACCCGATCGACGGGCTTTCGGGTGTGACGATGTCCAGCCTTCGGAAGATCACTACCGATCTGCCGCTGATGCCCATCAAGCAGCTGAAAGAGGGACTCGAGAACGTCAAGGATGCATTGAAGGACTCCCTCGGTGGCAGCGGAGATGACGAGGAATCTTCCAAGCCCGAGGGCGACTAGTCTTCAGCGGTATACTCGACGACCATGCCTCTCGAGCGGGTCTTTCTGGGTACAGGTCGGCACTGCCTCCATGCCGTTGCGGAGCATCTCCTCCATCGTCGCCCCCACGGAAGCGGCGAATGGAACCTGGAAGAACTCCTGCTCGTGCTCCCCTCGGCACGAGCAATGCGCCGCCTCGGCAGCCTTCTGCTCCAGCGTGCCAGTGAACAGGGCGTTCTCTATGTGCCTCCGACGATGACCACGCCGGGAGGGCTGCCCAGCGCCTTCCTGGCGCCACGACTTCCCAGGCCGGATCCGATCAGTGACCGGCTTTCATGGATCCAGGTGCTTCGAGATGCGTCGAGAGTCGACCTGAAGCCGCTGCTGGGAGAAGACGAGCAGAGCGAGGCGTCCCTGGAGGAACTGGCACGCAGGCTTTCAAACCTGTCCCGCGAACTTGGTGGAGCAGGCCTGCAATTCGAAGACGTCCTCAAGAGCGATGCCATCACCGGTTCGTTCGAGGAAGATCGATGGGCGGCGATGCACCGCCTGCAGGTGACACGCACGGATCTGCTTGCCCGATGCGGTCTCGAGGAGCAGGATCTGGCCGTCCAGCAGCTTCTCCTGGAACCTGGTTCGTTCCAGGGCACCAGGTTCCAGCAACTGGGTTACATCAGCGCGGATCTCAACGCTCTGCAGCGTGGATTCCTCGACCTGCTTTCTTCCCATGGCGTTGATGTGTTCTCGATGATCCATGCGGATGAAAGTCAGTCGGATCTGTTCGATGACCACGGGTGCGTGATGCCAGAACACTGGATGCATCGAGCGATGCCGATCGACGAACAGATGCTGCGTATCGTTGACGGGCCCGGTGAACAGGCCCTGACGGTGATCGAACTCCTCGGCTCTCTTGAAGAGGTCGACACCGTCGACTGTGCGACGATCGGCGTACCCGATCCCGATCTTCTCCCGGGTTTCTCGAGACTGCTTCCTTCGTGGGGCGTACCCGTCCACGATCATGTTGGAAAGCCGGCCGGCCGATCTTCTCTCTGCCGACTTCTCGTCGCGGTGGAAAAGTATCTTGCTCATGGAACCGCCTCTGACCTGTCACCGCTGCTTCGGCACCCGATCATCGAGGCGTGGCTGGCGACCGGTCCCGGGGTGATCGAGGATCCCATCGATGCATATGCGGACTACCTCGAGGAGTGCGTGCCCCTTGAACTGCCCACCTTCCTTCCAGACCGCCACCGTGACCTGGCGATCGCGATCCGGCCCCTGCTTCAGCAGTTGCACCCGATGCGGCATGCGGTTGAATCCGTTTCCGACCGGGCCGAACTCCTTCGAGGCCTGCTTGAATCATGGCTGACACCCTCCTTCGAATCGTTGTCCGAGGAGGATCATGCCGCTTGCGAACTCATCATCGAACGACTCGGGCAACTCGCACAGGCACCACCGGAGATCGCCGGAAGCATGTCGGCCGCGGGGATGCTTCGGTTGATTCTCTCATCCCTGGAAACGTCGAACATCCGATCGACCCGGGACGAGAATTCGGTCGAGTTGATCGGGTGGCTCGACTGCCATCTCGATGACGCCCCCGTGCTGCTCGTCTCCGGCTGCAACGAGGGAGTTCTTCCGAGGTCGATCAATGCGGATCCATTCCTGCCCAACGAACTTCGTCGCAGCCTGGGGTTGGTCGACAATGATCGTCGTTACGCCCGTGACGCCTTTCTGATGGAGGCGATCATCAAAAGTGGGAGAACGGTACGTTTCATCCTCGGTCGCCAGGGTTCAGAGGGTGATCCCCTGAAGCCGAGCAGACTGCTCCTGGCGAGTGACGATGATCAGATCGCACCGCGAGTCCTTCTCGTGTCGAAATCACCGTCCTCAGCGCCGGTACTACCAGCGCACGGTAGCGGGGACGGCGGGTTCCTGAAATGCCCCATGCCCACGTCGACCCCGGCAGTCCAGCGGATGAGCGTCACGTCCTTCCGGAGCTACATCGCATGTCCATATCGGTACATGCTTCGTTACGTGCTGCGACTTCGAACGAGGGAGGACCCGCCCAGCGAGTTGGAGGGCGGTGCGTTCGGGACCCTGGCACATGATGTTCTTGAGCAGTTCGGCCGGCAGGAGATCGATCTGCAGAGTCCGTATCTGGACGCTGCCATCGTTAAAAAGGAGCTTGACTCGATTCTTGACGGGCTCATTCACGATCGCCTGGGACGTTCGATCCTGCCCTCAGTCCGACTCCAGTTCGAAACGCTTCGAAGGCGACTGCATGCCTATGCGCCGGTCCATGTGGCTGAAGCGGAGGCTGGCTGGAAGATTCATGCCGTCGAGAAGTCCTTTGGTGATCGAAAGGGCAATGATCATCCCGCCGCGGCCCTGCCCGGTGAACCACGGATCCGCTTGACGGGAAAGATCGACCGCATCGATGAACACCCGGAGCATGGATACAGAGCGATCGATTTCAAGACCAGCGACAAGGGCAAGGGGGTCGAGTCGGTCCATCGATCGTCGAAGACGGGCCGTTGGCATGATCTGCAGATGCCTCTCTACAGGCATCTCATGGCCTCGATAGCCCTTCACGTCGAGCCCGCCAATCTCTGTTTCATCGAACTGCCGGCGAAGATGGATCGAACGAGACTCGACCGCCCGAAGAAGTGGAATGACGACATTCTTCTTGCGGCCGACGATGTCGCAAGGCAGATCGTTTCGGACATCATGGAGGCGAAGTTCGAACCGAATCCGGACTTCAAGGCCCATTGGGACGACTGGGCCTGGATCTGCGGCACCGGTGTGATCGAACTGGAAGAGGAGGAGGCGGACTCATGACCACTCGATCCGTCATCATCGCCTCGGCAGGCTCCGGAAAGACATTCACATTGTCCAACCGGTTGATCGGCTGGATGGTCCACCGGCTTCGTACCGAGGGCGATCCGGGGTGTGATCGGATCCTCGCTTCAACCTTCACACGGAAGGCGGCGGGGGAGATCCAGTCCAGAATCCTCGAGCATCTTGCGCAGGCCGTCCTCGATCCAGAAGCGATGGGACGCTACCAGGAGAGCTTTGGACTGGAAACGCCGCCTGTCCGCGAGGAGGTACGGACGGTCCTCGCCGAGTTCATACGTTCATTGCATCGTGTCCAGATCAACACCCTTGACGGGGTGTTTCACCGAATCTGCCAGTGTTTCTCTTCCGAGATAGGCCTTCCTGCCGACTGGACGATCGCCGATGCATCGAGCATGGACAGGCTCAGGGCGGAATGCGTGAACGAGGTCCTCGATTCGATGGACGGGAAGTCCATATCGCTCCTGATCACGCTGATGCAGCGTGGTGAACGAAAGCGTTCCGTTCATGCCGACATCATCCGGAGAATCTGGGGAGGGCGGTTCAGCACCGAACTCATCCACCTCATTCGCGAGACCCGTATGTCGCATGACCCGGAGAAGGCCTGGACATGGCTCGCTCCCGCAGAAGATGGGTCGACCATCGACGGAGGTCGACGATTGGATCCAGCGGATCTGGCCACAGCCATCAACAGGTTGGCGACGATTACGCTGCCCCTGACCCAGGCGGGAACCGAGTACAAGGATTGGGTCCGGGCACGCAGCGCCATGGTCTCGAATCTCGAGCAGGCTGAATGGGAGGAGTTTCTCGGACAGGGGCTGACCACTCGCTGTTCCGCCGATCCGCCCGAGAAGTTCTCGAAGGTCATGCCTACGGATGAAATGATCGAGGTGATCGAGCCGCTCGTTCGGCATGCCAAGGCCGGCTACATTCGCAAGCGACACGAGGAATTGATCGCGACACGTTCGATCCTGTCCGCCATCGAGGTCATCTATCGCCGAAGACAATTCCGTGAAGGCCTCTATACCTTCGGGGACATCGAACAGATGCTTGCAGAAGCCGGTGTCGTCCAGCGTGAGTCGCTCGGGGCATTGTGGTTCCGGCTCGACGGAATGATCCGTGACATCGCATTCGATGAATTCCAGGACACCTCGACGCGTCAGTTCGAAGTTCTCGATCCCCTCATCGAGGAGGTCCTCAGTGGCGAGGGCGGTGACATCGATCGCGGCTTCCTCGTCCTCGCCGATCCAAAGCAGTCGATCTACGGTTGGCGAGGCGGTACGCCGGGACTCGTTTCGGCGGTCGAGTCGACCTATGCGGGGAGGCTTGAGGAGGAAGCGCCGCTTGCAAGAAGCTGGCGATCATCCCGCATCGTCCTTGACGTCGTGAACGATGTATTCGAGTCGATCAGCGACAACCCGGTGCTGAAGTCCATCGACGGGGCGGCCGAGGGCGTCGAAGCCTGGGCCGATCGGTACCAGCCCCACGAGGCGGCGAGGGATCTGCCTGGATACGTCCAGGTGCTCGTGCCGGACCCCGGAGACTCCAAGCCGAGGGTTGAACACGCCCTTGAGGAAGTGGTCAGGCTTCTCGTCCAGCGAACCTCCGAGGCCCCGGGCCGTTCCATCGGCGTTCTCGTCTCCCAGAATGCCACGGCGACCCGGCTGGTGGCCATGCTTCGAAACGTCGACGTGGATGCCAGCGAAGAAGGTTCCTCGTTGCTCGTCGATTCTCCAGCCGTCCTCGCAATGCTTTCCCTGTTCCGGCTGGCGGAGCATCCAGCGGATACCAGGTCGCTCTACCACGTCTCGAAATCGCCGCTGGGAGCCTGCTTCGGCCTCGGGGAAATGGAGAAACTCGAGGCCAAGGAGCGTCGTGTCATTGCGCGTGATCTGTCGAGGCGTGTTCGAACGGATCTGCTTTCAATGGGCTATGGCGAATACATCCAGTCCCTCGTCGAGAGAATCGAGGCCTCCTGTTCCGAGCGGGACGCACTTCGACTTCGACAACTCGTGGAGCTGGCTGATGAATGGGATCCGGAGGCCACGTTGCAGCCCGCGGACTTCATCAGCTTCGTCCTTGGTACCCGTCGAAGCGCCACGAGTGCCTCACCTGTGCGTGTCATGACCATCCACAAGGCCAAGGGCCTCGAGTTCGACGAGGTGGTGCTTCCCGAACTGACCCGGGACTTCTCCAAGTTCAAGGATACAATCTACCTGTACAGGGAGCACCCGACCGCCTCCCCGACACGGGTCGTTCCGAAGCCCACGAAGCCCGTCATCGGGTACTTCCCAACGCTTGCCCGGGAGTGTCACGCCGCTCGATACACGGAAGTAGTACAGGATGCACTGTCCGTCCTCTATGTGGCGATGACACGGGCTCGACACGCCCTGCACATGATCATGCTGCCGTTGGAGGAAGGAAAGGAAGATGACGACCTTCCCTCGACGGCAGCGGGACTGATTCGAGCCGCTCTCCCGGATCTCGACAAGGCGCTCAGGAACCATGCCGAGCGGGAGGATCCCGTCGCATGGGCGCATGGAGACCCTTCTTGGTCGGAACATGTGGATGAACCGAGTGCTTTCGTGGAAAGGCCCGTGCTCGTTCCCCCGGAACTGAAGCCTTCTTCCCGTCGACGTCGCCCGGTGGTCGCTCCATCATCAGCCGGAACCCGCAGCACATCCGATGTTCTTGGGGCATGGCGCCTTGCTCCTCGAGGTGCCGCGGATCGTGGAACCCTGCTCCATGAACTGTTCAGTCATGTCGGCTGGATCGAAGACGGCGTTCCATCGAATGAGCAGGTCGAGCAGGCGTTTTCAACGACCGCGATGTTGACCGGAAGTCCTGTTCCCGAAGAACGTCGCGTCGAGGCGACCGCCGCCTTCGAGAAGGCCGTGAAAGGACCATCCGTTCGATCCAGGTTGTCGAGGGATGCCTATTCGGATCGAGCCTCGGACGAACTGGTTCTCTGGAGGGAACGCCCCATGCATGTACAGATGGACGAGGAAGACATCATGGGGCGATTCGACAGGGTGGTGATCGGCTACAGGGATGGGAAGCCCGCGTGGGCCGATGTCATAGACTTCAAGTCGGATGCAGTCGGCGACGACGGGGGAGCCTCGCTTCTTTCGCACTATGCGCCCCAGTTGGAACGATATGCATCCGCCCTGTGCAGGATGCTCGATCTTCCCGCCGAGATGGTGACCACGAGGCTGCTGCTCATCGGCGCAGACATCGACATCGAACATTCACCCTCATCGTCATGAAGGTGAAGCATCGTCGCTGACGCGCATCGAATCGGGAAGATCATGCTTTCTGGCGCGGCCTGCTTCGCGGATGCGAGAGGTCCATCGGTCGACTTCTTCGATGAAGTCCTGGATGACCTGGTCGGGCACACCCTGCGACCTGGAAACCAGTACACGTCGGTTGACGACTCCCTTGAGGACCTCGTCATCCAGTGCGCCCCAGTACGTCCTGTAGAAGGCGAGTTCCAGCGCGGATACACCAAGGAGCTTGGCGATCTGTTCGACGCCGGGGAGGGGGTCCAGTTGGACGCCCTCGACGATCTTCCAGAGGTGGCCGGGAATCCCCGCGGGCCTGCTGTCCGCATCGATCTTCTCGCCGGCAAGGAGGATGCAGCGATGTTCACCGTAGGCGAGGCGATGGCCGTTTGAAAGACAACCATCCTTCCATGCGACCAGACTCTCGCCGATTGACTGCGTACTGCTTGCCATGCCTCTCCTTCCCCAAGGCATCTCCTGTTCATTCTATGCGTTGCCGGACAGGGGATCTTCGACCTGTCCTGACGATGCTTGCAGGTGAAAAAGACAACGGCCCGCCTCGAAAGGCGGGCCGTCGTGAAGTTATTCAGTTCTCAGGCGAATATCGCCCTTAGGCTCGCTGTCCAGCCCTGTAGAGACTGATGATCACCAGGAGAGCGATCAAGCCAGCGATGTTGCCTTCACCGAAGCCCTTGATGACATCAATGAGGTTGGCGGTCATTTCACCGAAGTAGGGAATGCCTGTCGTTTCGTTACCGAAGATGATCTGGCAGACGACGCCGAGGACGATGAAAACAAGAAGAAGATCAATGAGTTCACGTGCCCAGCCTTTTACTGTATCGAGGCCCTTCATACAATGCTCCTTTAAGCACATCCATGTATAGACCCGCAATCGGCGGGCGGAGATTTGCATGCCCACGCGAGCATGCACCTTGTGACTACTTGAAGTCCACCTATCGGTGATCAGTCGAACGAGAGTCCAGTTTCAACAACCAACTTCAGGTCCATCCTGGGCATGTTGGACTCAAATGGGCATTTTTGACCCTTCCAGATAACCGAAGAATGCGGTTTCAGTCCACAAACAGCTGAAAACAAGCCACTTACGGCATTTGGCGAGTTTTTTTTACTGATCGCTCTCCGGGCTGCTTCCGGGGGGTGAAATCCCGGCAAGCCAGGGGAGCAATTCGAGCAGATTACGCCTTGTTTCAGGGTCTGATTGCACCGATTCCAGGTGTGGGCTCAGGAGAATGGCCCGCCCATCCCCCCATGAACCCATGATGACTGCCGGCGTGCCGGGCATCACCCCTGTTGGAGCTCCGTTCAGGGCTATTTCACTCCTGTATACCCCCAGAACCTCGTAATCCTGGATCTCATCGCGGTGTGCTGGTGCGAAGACAGGACCATTTGCATAGCGGATGCCGGTTGTTCCATCACCAAGATCCGGTTGATCCGACCCCGGTTTCATCCATTCGACGTCGACGATGCCTGAACCACGCTTCCAGTGCTTCCTGTCTATGACCTCCACATCGACGATGCCCAGTGACCAGTCGTAGGTCACCGAGCCGAGATAGGCGCCGGCGCATGCTCCTATGTATTCACCTCCGGTCTCGACGAACGTGCGAATGGCCTCCCGCCCTCCCGCGCCAAGTCCTCGTCCCTGGCGACTTCCACTGCCTCCGGGAACGATGAGGATGTCGGCATTGTCGAGAGCACCATTCCGTATGGCTTCGGGGCCGATGCGCCTCGTGCGGAATCGAGCATCCCCTGCAAGCAGTGTGGCGAAGGCGGTGGCGTTTGCCCCGGGGCCGTCGTAGAGGGCGACATGGACGAACTCATCCGCGGCGTCTACGTGCGGAAGGATCCGGTCCTTGTCACAGGGTTGCATCTCAAGGTGTTGGAGCAGCCTGTGGACCATGATTCGATGTTGGCGTGCACGAAACGAAACCGGTTGGTTCTTCTTCGTTGTCTCGAGAATCATCCCAAGCACGTCCAGGCGTGCACACGCGGCACGGACGATGCTTCCCCGCACGGGATTACGAAGCTGGAGGAAGGAAGCGCTTCCCTCCTCCCTTGTGGCATTCACCGATTCCAGCATGAGCGTGGACGCTGCGAGTACCTCCGGTTCGTCACAGGCGATGATCGTGTTGCCGACGCTGTCGGGGTTGCGCTCCCTGTAGTCGTACCCTTCATGCAGATCGATGATCCAGTCCGGCTCCCGTTCCTCGATGAAGGACCAGAGTTCCGCCCCGTACTCGCTTCCGAAGTCGATCTCCGGATCGATGGGGAAGTGCCTGTTCAGATCCCCTTCGTCACCTTCCAGCCCGGGAATGCGTCGAGTCTTCGCATCCAGGGCCGGTACATTTGCGCGCGGAATGACGATGAGACGACCCCGTCCGATGGTCCAGCATGCGATTGCCCCTGCCGCCTCGGCTCCTGCGGGCTCGTTCCCATGGACCCCCCCGATGACCATCACCGTCGGCCCAGGTTCATCTCCGTATGTGACATGCACTGTGGTTTCGAATCCGGTTCCAGCGGCGAGCAGCCCCTGTTCGATTTCAGGGGCAGGCCGGATTCCCTGCAAGACGAGCAGGCCCGAGATGAGGATGGATCCGATCATGGAAGGGAGTCTAACCGCTGGGGGTGGAATATCATGTTCGCATGAACCGGGACGATGCGCGTTTCATGCAGTGCACGAAGTGTGGCCACAGGTGGGAACTGGGCACGTTCACGTTCATGCATTTTCCAACGTGCAGTGGCGAGCGGGTCTTCAGGACCTGTGAGCGATGTGGACGGTTCTGCTGCCAGGCCATTCGTGAAGAGGAGCAGGGCGGCCCTGGCCCCGACGTCATGGATCAAGACTGAGTTCGCAGATGTTCCGCCCCCGTGTCTCCTTCAGGAAGAAACTGAGCACGATGGTGACAGCGAACAGCAGTGGAATGACCGCAAGGGCGTAGATGAAATCTCCGGAGGTTGCGCCTTCGTAGGCGTTCTGGGCCACGACGTGGTTCGAGTTTCCATGCACCGTCGCCCTCGCGGGAGCCGGGGCAAGCCCATGGCCGAGATTCATCCGCCAGTCGAGGATCCACCCGATGGCCACCTGCAGCAGTCCCGCCAGCATCATGGTGATGAAGTTGCATGTTGAAACGGCTGTCGCAGCCAGTTGCCGAGGGCTTACTTCGATGACGATTGCGAAGGTGATCGACTGCGTGCTCGTGCAGAGCCCCATCACCAGGACGAGTATGAGCATCGTCGTGAAGCTCAACTGAGGGGCCAGCAGGAACAGTCCCAGCGTCAATGTGCCACCGATGCAACCGATGAGTATGGGGAGCCTTCGGTTCTCGAAGGAATCGGACAGTCGTCCGAAGATCGGGCATCCAAACAACCAGCCCACGGCAAGCATCGTGATGATCGCCGTCGACTGGTCGGTGTCGATGTTCATCGTCTCTTCCAGATAACTCGTGCCCCAGAGTGCGGCGATGACGCTCATGGGCAGGTAGAGGACGGCACTGATGAGGCCGATGATCCAGATCTGGGGATTCTTCAACAGTATGAAGAGGCTGTGCAGTACCCCGATCCTCCGCTCATCGTCATGGCTGAATCGATTCTCGAACCACGATGGACGACGTGGAATGAGAATCAGCATGCAAAGACCGAGGAAGGCACCGATGATTCCCGACCAGAACACGACCTTCTGCCATCCATAGTCGGTTGTCAGTACGGATACGGGGTACTGGCCGATGATTTCACCGATCATTCCAACGCTCAGCGTGATGCCTGCGATCAGTCCAAGCCTGTTCGGGGGGAACCAGACCGTGGCCACGTAGATGGCACCGACGAATGCGAATGCCGAACCGAACCCGATGAAGCCCCTGCCGAAACCAGCCATGAAGAGTTCGTCGGCCATGGAGAAGAGAATGCATCCCACAGCGCAGAGCATCGCAGCGGTGGAAACGACGTATTTCGATCCCCACCGATCCAGCAGTACTCCGACCGCCAGTTGCATCGGTGCATAGACCCAGAGATAGGTGCTCATGGCCGTTGCCGTGGACCCGGGGGTGACATCGAAGTCCTTCGTGAGTTCCGGAAGGATGACGCTGGGAGTCACTCGGATGAAGAATTCATAGAGGTAGAAGGTCGCCACGATTCCCCAGAAGGCCCAGGCATACCATTTCCCCTGCAGCAACTCCCTGCCGATGCCGGACTCGGAGAGCTTTTTTCCAGAATGTGGGTGGGGGATCTGTGCCATTCCATCGCTTCAGGATGTACCGCGACACTGTACACCAAGGGCGGAAATCATCAGGCTGTGCCCAGGAGCGTCCGCATCAACCACCTGGTGATGAACCCGGCGAGCAGAACAACAAGCCCGATCACCCATGTTCCAGGTGGTATGCAGAAGGCGAGCGTCGAGCAGAGCACCAGCCCGGTGACGGCAACCCAGCGGGGAATGAATCGTTGCTCGGGCTGGAGTCTCAGGGCGGAGAGGTTGGTGATCGCGTAGTAGATCAGGACCGTGAAGGCGCTCAGCCTCCAGGCGAAGGTGAAGTCCCCGACAAGGATGAGGATGGCGATGATGATGGAGACATCGATGACCGCCCAGGGAGGGGTTGAAGTCCTGTTCCAGATGAAACCATGGGAACGAGGGACATCACCCCGTCTCGCCATGGCGAGCACGACGCGCGAGAGCCCGAGCAGCAGGTTCAGAAGCACGCCGATCATGGCGGCGATGGCGGCGACCGCGACGAGTCCGCCGGCTCCATCACCCCATGCCCTGGTCGTGACGGCCTGGAGTGGATTCAGGCTCGAGTCCTGCAGGAGGAGTTCATCCGGCCCGGCCGACTGCGACAGGGACCATCCGACGAGAAGGTAGAGCGACCCGATGAGGACGATGGTGAGGACGATGGCTCGTGGGATCGTCCGACGGGGATTGCGCACTTCTTCACCAAGGGTCGCGATTCGACCGTACCCGGTGAATGCGACGAACATCAGGGCGGCTGCTCCAGGGATTCCAACTGCATCGGGTGGAACCCCCCCAGTCCCTGCGAGAGGTGAAGTATTCATCGAAGCGCCAAGGTAGACGACCATCCCGATGCCGACGAGGCACAGGATGATCATCGTGACCAGGACACTTCCACGAATTCCCAGGAGCACGGTGCAGGTGAGGGCAAGGAGCAGGAGGAGTCCGACCATCGTTCCCCACTCGGAAGGATCGGCGCCTGCCGTTGCCAGGAGATAGCTTGCAGCGCCCAGGGCCGCGGCTGCGGCCGATGCGGACTTTGCGCAGAGAAACAACCAGCCTGCTGCGAACCCGGTTGCCGGGGAAAGCAGTCTCGTGGCGTATTCGTATGTCCCTCCGCTTACCGGGTACGCCGCCGCCAGTTGAGCGCTGCTGAGTCCATTGCAGGTCGCAGTCAGCATGGCGAGGGCGATCGCAGCAAGGACCCATGTGCCAGAGAGGTCGGTTGCGAGGGCGATACCGACGAAGAGACCGGTTCCGAGCATAGACCCGAGTCCGAGGGTTACGGCTCCCACGGTTCCGATCGAGCGTTCCAACACCTGCTGTTGCCGGCCTTCGGCTTCCATGTGCTGCATGCTATCCAGTCATCTCGAGGTGGCTACCATGGACATGCTCATGCCGTCCTTCCTCCAATTGACGATGCCCGTCCTGCTTGCCTGCACCATCGAACCCGGACAGGCGGATCCGGCGGATGCGCTGAAACCGGTCGAAGGAGTCACCGTCGAGACCTGGGCAACCGACCCGATGCTGGTCGACCCCGTCGCCTTCTGCATCGATGAGCGGGGTCGCATCTACGTGGCCGAGACGGCCCGCCAGGAACGAGGGGTCGAGGACTCCCGGTCCCAGTCCTACTGGAACCTCGACGACATCGCCCTGCAGACCAACGAGGACCGCCTGGCCATGTACAGGAAATGGGCCCACAAGTTCGAAGGGGGGATGGACCACTTCACCAGATACGAAGATCGCATTCGTCTCGTGTACGACTCCGATGGCGATGGCACGGCCGATGTCTCGATGATCTATTCCGATGGCTACGACGATCCCCTCGATGGAACCGGTTCGGGGCTCATCGTCGATGGCGGCCATGTCTGGTACACCAACATCCCGCACCTCTGGAAACTCGAGGACACGGACGGAGATGACGTCGCCGATGTGCGTGAACAGGTCTTCAGCGGATTCGGAATCCGGATAGCGCTTCGAGGTCACGACATGCATGGTCTGACCTGGGGTCCTGATGGCCGCCTGTACTGGTCGATCGGCGATCGTGGCTACAACGTCATCAACCATGAAGGTGAACATCTCTTCGATCCCACGTCCGGGGCCGTGTTCAGGTGCAACCCGGATGGCTCGAATCTGGAGGTCTTCCATACCGGGTTGAGGAACCCGCAGGAACTGGCCTTCGACGACTACGGCACGCTGTTCACCGGAGACAACAACTCCGACGGTGGTGACAAGGCGCGTCTCGTACACGTGGCCGAGGGTGGACGTACGGGATGGCGGATGGAATACCAGAGCCTTGCAGGAGACAACCTCCGCGGTCCCTGGAACCAGGAAGGGTTGTGGCAGGAGCGCCACGAGCATCAACCGGCATGGATCATTCCGCCCATCACGAACATCGCCAGTGGCCCGTCGGGTCTCGTGCACTACCCGGGGCTGGGTCTCGATGAGCGGTACCGTGACCACTTCTTCCTGTGTGATTTCACGGGAAGCCCCCAGCACAGCAGGGTCCTCTCCTTCGCCGTGGAGCCGGAGGGGGCTGGTTACACCGTCAAGGATGTACATCCATTCGTCTCCGGCATGCTCTGCACGGATGTCGACTTCGGCTGGGATGGTCGAATGTACGTTTCGGACTGGGTCCAGGGATGGGAATGTTCTGAAACCGGTCGGATCTTCGCACTGCACGATCCACGCCATTCCTCGGATCCACGCATAGAAGAAGCAGGCCGGATCATCCGGGAAGGCCTGGATCATCGTTCGATCGAGGAGCTTGCAGCTCTCCTTGGCCATGCGGATCAGCGCATACGCCTCCAGGCCCAGTTCGCCCTCGCTCGTCGAGGGGATGATTCAATCGATGCATTCGCCGGTGTTGCCCGTTCATCCTCGGATCAACTTGCCCGGCTCCACGCCGTGTGGGGCCTTGGGATGGTTGCCCGATCGACATCCATGCCACAGGGAGATCCAGGTCATCCGATGAAGTTCGTCATGGATCTGCTCATGGACGAGGATCGCGAGATTCGAGGGCAGTCTTCGAAGGTGCTGGGGGAATCCATGTACACCCCTGCGGCCGACGCCCTGGTGGAACTCATCTTCGATCCCGAGCCGAGGGTCGTGTACCACGCCACCATGGCCGTGGGCAGGCTCCGGTATGTGGAGGGAATCGATGCGATCACGGAAATGATCTGGGCCAATGACAATGAGGATGCGCTGCTTCGTCATGCCGGCGTCATGGCCCTTGCATGGATGAATGACAGGGAGTCGCTGCTTGAACTCACGGGCGATGCCTTCCCGGCGGTGCGACTCGCTTCACTGCTGGCGTTGCGGCGATTGGGTGATCCCGGAGTCGAACTCCTGCTCGATGATCCGGATCCATTGATTGCCGCGGAAGCTGCCCGGGCCATCAATGACGAACCCATGGAGTCCTCGATGCCCGGACTGGTCGCTCGACTTGCTTCCTTCCAGGAAGGGGGCCTTGAATCCGAATCGGCATCCGAACTCGGCATCCTTCGGCGTGCCTTGAATGCCGCGATTCAATCCGGCGAGCCCGGGGATGCCGGTCTCGTCGCCGGTGTGGTGCGCAATACGGAAATCCCGGATTCGATGCGACGCGAGGCCCTGAACGTACTGGATGAATGGCTCGATCCCTCGGTTCGAGACCGAGTCAACGGGGCGTATCGACCGGTCGACGACGAAAAACGAGATGAAGCCGCCTGGCGTACCACGATGTCGTTGCTGCTGCCTTCGCTCCTGGAAGATCAAGATCAGGACCTGGCGACACTCGCGAGGGAGTTGGCGACCGAACACGACATCCCACTCGATGATGCCGCGGCGATGAAGACTCTTTCGGATCCCGGTGCTCGTTCACGTGACCGGATCGCCAGTCTCCGCCAGTTGCATCGAAAAACCGAATATGCAGATGACATGATCGCCATCGCCTTGTCGGCCTCCGACACGAAGCTTCATCTTGAAGGGCTCCGGCTGCTTGCGACGAAGGACCCGGATCGGGCGGTCCAGTTCATCAAGACCGGTCTGGAACATGCATCCATCGAACGCCGGCAGGGAGCGATTCTCGTGCTTGGTTCTCTTGAGACCAAGAAAGCGGACCTGCTTCTGATGGATCTCTACGCGGATTACGCTCGGGGCTCAGCTCCCACGGCATTGCACCTGGAGATCGAGGAAATCGTGTCCACTCGCGACGGTTCGAGCATCGAGTTCCTGAAGTCTCTTCATGGTTTCGATGCCGACGAGGAGCGGTCGTATGAATCCGCCCTGGAAGGTGGAAACGCGGTCCTGGGTCGTGACCTGGTTCGATACCACGGTGCCGCGGCATGTCTCCGGTGCCATGCGATCGCCGGACATGGGGGGGCGACTGCACCCGACCTGAGCACGGTTGGTTCACGGCTCGATCGAGAGGCCATTCTCGAGTCCATCATTCATCCAGGAAGTGTCATTGCAGAGGGCTATGGGGACGCCACAGCCATGCCGGAGATGAAGCAGCTCCTGACCCCTCGGGAGGTGCGGGACATCGTCGAGTATCTCGCTTCACTTCGCCTCAACGACATCTAGGCTGCGGTCGGCGATATTTCGCCTGGGCGACAAGTCGCACCTACTCCCAAAATGCGTGGCAGCGATATTGGGCCCTCTTCAGGCTCTTCTTCATGGGCTCGGCGCTACGGCCACATTCTCAACGAAGGTGAAACATCCGGCATGGGCACAACGCCCATGCCCTTGTTTCAACCAGATGGAGAATGAAATGGCAAAGATGCAACTCACGACTTGTTGTGCCGTCTTCGGGATGACATCCATGCTGCACGCGGACTTCCTGATCACGGTGGTCGACTGCATTCCCTCGGCCCCGGCAGACTTGGCACTTGGTGACATCAATGGGGACGGAATGCTCGACCTGGTCGCAAGTCTCGAGGACAGGATCCTGGTTCAACTCAACGGGGGCGAGGTGCCGGATGCTTCCTGGCCCGGGTTCATGGATGAATCCATCGAGTGGAGAATGAAAGGAACATCCCCGGGCATAGACATTGGAGATGCAACAGGCGACGGAGTACTGGACGTGCTTGTAGCTCTGCCCGGGGAGAATGCCATCGGTATTCTCGTGAATGCTGGCGGGAGAATCCCGTTGCTTTCACCGATACATATTCCAATTACTGATCCGGGCGAAGGCAGTCCTCTTGATGTGTCGCTTGCCGACTACTCGGCATCCACCGAGCCTGTGATCGTGATTGCAACCGAGCGTTCAGGAGCACTGACCTACAGGCCCACGCCTGCCGGCATCACGCCCGGCGACATAGATGCAATCGAGGAGTGGACAGTCGGACGAATGCAGGAGGATCTTGCCCGGCTCCCCCTGGTTCCCCGCTCCACTCCGCCGAGGGGTGTGAAGCCCGGAGACATCGATCCCGGGGGAGGAAAGGACGAGGATGTCGATCTTCGAGCCACCAGCACCATGTACATCAAGCAACCGAACATGATCGAGGCATGCATGCTCGATGAAAGTGAAGAAGGCTACCGCCTGCAGTCATGGAACGTCGGAATCGAGCCGATCGACTTCGCACTGGCGGATCTCGATCGAAACGGTTCCAGTGATCTCATCACGGCCAACGCCGGCGACGACACCATCAGCATTCTCCTCGCGAATGAGGAGGAGGGGTTTCTCATGGCCGACATCATCGAACTTCCGGCCACGCCGCGATCCCTCTGTGCCGGCGACTTCGACGGAGACGGGGATGCCGACCTCGCCGTTGCGGTAGACAAGGAGGGAGCGACCGTACTTTTCCTCCGGAATGAATCGGAGATCCCCGGCGAACTGGATCTTCACATCGATCCGGTCCAGCACGAAATCGAATCGGTCTTCTTCGACCTCCTGCCGGGTGATGTCGATGGGGACGGAATCGTGAATGCCGTTGTTCTTGCGTCTCCGAGCCCAAGGGCTCCTCGCCGGTCGACCGATCCGGATGGCGATGGTGTCACCGGACCCGGGGACCTCGTTCTCCTGCTCGAGGAAGGCCATTGCTCCAACAGCACTCTTCGGGCAGAGCCCCGGGGGCTGGAGAAGATCATTGCTCTCGTTGCGGCACTCCAGGAAGGGAGTAACCGTTGATTTGATCCAGTGAAGCACAGTGCCCCGCGGTTCCTCTTCGGAGGGGTGATATCCTTCCCTCTTGATTGCCGTGACACCGATCCAGCTGGCACCTCTTGTTCTGCTCGCCTCCACGGCGATGGCGGACAGCCTCATCATGCCGGGCGACCGTGTCGTCCTGCTCGGTGATCAGTTCGCAGTGGAACTGGCCGACCGGGAATCCTTCGTTTCCACGATCGAGGCGGCGGGTGCGACCATGGAGAGTCGCGGCAGATGTGGTGCGGAATCAGCGACGTTCGTGATACCCGGGGACCTCGAACAGGATGACGTCGTCCTTCTCTGCCTCGGGATGATCGATTCACTTCGAGGTGATCGGCACCTGGACCGTTTCAAGATCGAACTGGAGGGGATCCTCGAGCGGATGCCTGCAAACCAGGTCGTCCTGGTGTCACCGGTGCCGCTGGAAGTCGAGGCTGGCGATGATCCGGTTCTGGCGTCGAATCGCGCCATAGCGGTCGGCCTGTTTGCAGATGCGGTCCGGACGACGGCGCACAGGAACCAGTTGCATTTCATCGATCTTCATGGCCCGCTTCAGCATGCCGAGTCTCCCGAAGGCATTGCGCGCGATGGCATGCACCTGGATGCCAATGGCTGGTCCATTGCGGATCAGGAGATACTCTGGCAGTTGGGCCTTCGTGCCGAGCCGCCTGACCTTCGCATCTCACCGGTGACCCCGAGCCATGCGGCCGCTCATGACGAGGCGGTTGCACGCTTTGAAACGATCGAGGTCGACCTGTACAGCGGGAAGGTCGGATTGCCGCCGCTTCCCGGATCGACGAAGTCCCCCCCTGTGGAGAACGAGCCGGAGGCCATGACCTGGGATTCGGCTCTTGCATGCGTCCAACGTGCGGCCGGTACGAACGATGACCATGACGGAGTGGATTCACTGCGTTCATGCATGGATGTACTCGCCAAGGCAACTGGACGCTCGGAGGAAGCGTTGGCCGCTCTTGTCCCGATCGCGGACAACGCAGAGCTGCCCATGGAAGTCCGTCTTGCAGCCATGGCGGCCATCGAGGATCTGCCTGCGGGTGCTGCGGTGGAAACAGCCCGGATGCAGACCGTGAAGATCACGGCCGTGCCGGTCAAGATGACCTACGACCCGAACCGGTTCGAGGTGACTGCAGGTGAACCTGTCCGGATCCTCCTTGAGAATCCCGACGCGCAGCCGCACAACCTGCTCGTGTGTGCGCCCGGTTCTCTCCGCAGCATCGGCGAGGCGCCCGAGGCGATGGGAACCACGGCTGAAGCCCGGGCCAGCGAGTGGGTACCGGATTCACCCAGGGTGCTGCACGTGATGCCGATGGTGTCCCAGGGCGAAGTTGGAGAAGTTCGCTTCATTGCACCTGCCCGGCCGGGACGATATCCAATCATCTGTACCTACCCCGGTCACTGGCGCATGATGAACGGCGTCATGCTGGTCCGATCTTCCCGCCCGTGAATGGGATCGAATCTTGACGACAGGCTCACCGCCAACTTCCGAACCAGCATTGAAGGCTCCGCGACATCCAGCCATGGAAGTCTGGATCCAGGCGTGGCCGACGATCATCACCATGACCAGTTACACGGTCATGAGCTTCGTCGACAAGATGATGGTCGGCCAGGTCGGCCCGCTTGAACTGGCGGCCCAGGGCAATGGAGGAATCTGGGCATGGACGCCGACGGCCTTTGCAATGGGGGCCCTCGTGGTCGTCAACACCTGGGTGAGCCAGCACATGGGTGCAAGCAACCCGGGGAAGGTCGCACGGTATCCATGGAATTCCTTCTACCTGTCGGCGGCGATGTGGTTGCTCGTCCTGCTTCCCTGGGCGCTCCTCCTGCCGTGGTTCTTCGAGACCATCGTTCACACGGGACAGGATGCGGAGGAACTGGATCGCCTCATCGAGATGGAGACAGGCTACGGCCAGATCATTCTCCTCGGGGGCGTACTCCAACTTGGTTCACGTGGCCTCCACCAGTTCTTCTTCGGAATCATGAGGCCGAAGATCGTCACCGCGGCCGTGATCGTGGGAAACATCGTCAACGTGCTGTTGAACTACATCCTGATCTTCGGTGAGGAGGGGTTGGTGGCACTTGATCTGCCGGGTGTCCCCGGCGTCGCCCCGATGGGGGTGTATGGAGCCGCGGTCGCCACGGTCTGCGGCATCTTCGTCGAGTTCCTGATCCCCCTGATCGTGTTCCTCGGCCCATGGTGCAACCGACAGTTCCAGACCCGGACCGCATGGCGCTTCGACAGGAAGACCATCGGTGATCTCGTTCGACTGGGATGGCCGGGCGCACTCGTCTCCGGCAACGAGATCATCTGCTGGTCCATCTTCATGACCATGCTCGTGGGCCTCTTCGGACCGGATTCGCTGACCGCCGGCTGGATCGTTCTCGGGTACATGCACCTGGGTTTCATGCCGGCCGTGGCGATCTCGTTCGCCATCAATACGGTCGTCGGCAATGCGATCGGTGCCGGTCAGCCCGAATTGGCCGTCGAACGCACGCGCTGGGGAGTGGGCATCGGGGTTGTGTACATGACGCTCTGCGGCCTGGCCTTCATCATCTTCCGTGAACCCATGGTCGCCATCTTCATCGGGTCGGATGTATCGCCGGAGCAGTCGCAGTCCATCCTGGATGTGGGAATGAAACTCATGATCGTCGCAGCCCTCTTCCAGACCACGGATGCCTTCGGCATCGGCTACAGCGGCGGTCTTCGGGGAGCCGGGGACGTGGTCTGGCCCGGCATCTTCATCGGTGTCACAGGCTGGCTCTTCATCATCGGCGTCGGTTACGCCCTGGCCATCGGCATGCCCGAACTTGGAGCACTCGGCCCATGGATCGGGGCGGCGATCTATATCATCGTCCTCGGCATCGGCCTGTCATGGCGGTTTGAATCGGGCAAGTGGCGGAACATCCAGCTCATCAAGCCCGAGGTCGAGTCGGAGTAGAATCAGGGCACCCATGACCGATCCAACGCCCTGTGACCGACCGCACCAGGATGGAGCAGATGATCCACAGCGTGCCTTCGTGCTCACGGTCGTGCAGCCGGGACTCGCTGGACTCATGGACGGCTCCGTTTCGACCTTGGCCCCGATCTTCGCAGCAGCCTTCGCGACGGAGGACACGTGGCCGACCTTTCTCGTCGGGCTTGCCGCCTCGGTCGGCGCAGGAGTGTCGATGGCATTCGCAGAAGCCCTGTCCGACGACGGCAGGATCAGTGGTCGTGGCAGCCCGTGGCTGCGCGGGTGGATCTGCGGGGGGATGACCGCCATCGGGGGCCTCGGCCATACGCTGCCCTTCCTGATTCCACAATTCACGACCGCGATGATCGTCGCGACGATCATCGTCATCATCGAGCTGGTCACGATCGCATGGATCCGCAACCGGTGGATGGACACCCCGTTCCTCTCGGCCAGTTTTCAGGTGATCGTCGGAGGGGCAATCGTGTTCGGGCTTGGAATCCTGATCGGAAACCTCTAGGCGAACAACTCCTTCACGACGTGGCCGTGTACATCCGTGAGGCGCATGTCCCGACCGCCATGCCTGACGGTCAACCTGGTGTGGTCGATGCCCAGCAGGTGAAGCATGGTCGCATGCAGATCGTGGATCGCGAGTGGATGCTCGACGGCGCGGTAGCCCAGTTCGTCGGTACGACCATATGTCATTCCACCCTGGACACCGCCTCCGGCCATCCACATGGTGAACCCGAAGGGATTGTGATCCCTCCCGTCGGTCCCTTGGGCGAAGGGTGTCCGTCCGAACTCCCCGCCCCAGATGACCAGCGTTTCATCGAGGAGCCCGCGGCTGCGCAGGTCCTTGAGCAGACCGGCGATGGGCTGGTCGACGGCGCGGGCGTTGTTCGTATGCCCCGTATGCAG
>PBMX01000032.1 GCA_002722935.1 Phycisphaerae bacterium
CCCTGCCTTTCTCGCCCTGCTCGCTCCGGCTCGTGAGAAGGATCTGCAGCCCGCCGAGAATTTCCAACCGCTGGTCGAGAAACGATTCACCCCTCCCGACGAGGAAGGACTTCCCCGGCTGCTCAACACCAGCTGGATCATCGCATGGGTGCTCGGACTCCTGCTGCTCCTGGGTGTCGGCCGGTACATGTGGGTCAACGGGTTCGGATCCATCGGCCTCGACCAGGTGATCATGATCATGTTCGCACTGGGCCTCCTGCTGCATGCCTCGCCCGTGGCCTACATGCACGCCGCGACCGATGCCGCCCGTGGATGCGCCGGCATCATCGTGCAGTTTCCGATCTACGCCGGCATCATGGCCGTCATGTCCGCCACCGGACTCGTCACGATGATCTCCGAGGGATTCGTGTCCATCGGAAACGAGACGACCATGCCGTTCCTGTCCTTCATCGCCGCTGGAATCGTGAACATCTTCGTTCCCAGTGGCGGCGGCCAATGGGCGATCCAGGGCCCCATCGCGCTGCAATCCGGGATGGATGCAGGCGTTTCTCCGGGGAAGATGGTGATGGCCGTCGCCTATGGAGACGAACTGACGAACATGCTGCAACCCTTCTGGGCGCTGCCCTTGCTGGCGATCACCGGTGTTCGAGCAAGGGACATCGTCGGCTACACCGCCATGGTGATGGTCGTCGCGGGAACCTGGATGGCACTCTGGCTGCTTCTCTGGAACTGACCGATGGATGAACTGCTTGTCAACCGGGAGGATGCACTGGCAACCATCTCCCTGAACGATCCCGGTCGGCGCAACGCGTTGACGGTCTCCATGCTTGACGGCCTCGAGTCGGCACTGAAAGCACTGGCGAACGATCCCGGCGTGCAGGCGGTCCTGCTCCGGGGTGAGGGGTCCTTCTTCTGCGCAGGCTTCGACCTGGGAGCCATCGTCGACGAGCCGATGACCCTGCAGGATCTCGTCGCCCGGCTTGGCCGCGTGACGATGCGCATGCGGTCACTCCCTGCTCCGGTCATCCTTGCGGCGAAGGGAGCCGCCATCGCGGGTGGATGCGCGCTGCTGACCGGGGCCGACATCGTGGTACTCGGTGATGAGACGAAAGTCGGCTATCCCGTCCATGCCCTCGGGATCTCGCCGGCAGTGACCATTCCGACACTTTCCCAGGCTGCCGGAGACGGTCCCGCCCGTGCCATGCTGATGGATGGACGTCTTCGAACCGGGCGAGAGGTGCTGGAGACCGGTCTCGGAGCCGACCTCGTATCCGAGAAATCGGTCGACGAGGAAGCCGGTGCCCTGGCCCGTCACGTTGCCTCCCTGCCACCCGTTGCCGTCAAGGCGACGAAGCGATGGTTGAATGAACTTGATGGTTCGAATGATCCCTCGCGATGGACGCAGCCCGTGGAAGGTTCCGCTCCACTTGCCGGCAGCGGGGAGGCTGTTGATCTTCTCGGCAGGTTCTGGAAGAGGAAGAGCTCTTCCTGAGCTTCATTCCGAGTCGACCGGCGACTCTGACCCGGCAGTCATTCGACCAGTTCGATGCTGTCCGTGGAACTCCCTGTGGGAAGCCGGGATCATGCCCAGTTGGACGTAATCACGCTTGCAGAAGAGGTTGATGAACCAGTCCATCATGAGGCGGAGGCGACGCCTCCACCCCGGCGTCTTCATGAGATAGATGGCCCTCCACATCGCCCAGGCGAAGAAGCCCTCGACACGGATCCCCTTGAGTTTCGCGACGCCCTTGTGACGACCCAGTGGAACGAGGATTCCCTGGACATGGACATCCGCCGGCTTCGTCGGGCGGCCCTCGATCGAAGCGATGATGTTCGAGGCCAGTTGTGGCGCCTGCCGAATCGCGATCTGGGCCAGCGGCGGCATGGGCTTGCCGTCGAGACCCGGAACGCTTGCACAGTCACCGAGGCCCCATACGCCATCAAGGCCCTTCACCCCGTAGTCGGCTTCGCACTCGAGCCCGCCGAAGTTGTTCAGCGGAAATCCCTTGAACTGACCCAGCACCGGGTTCGGCGCGATCCCGGCAGTCCAGATGACCGTGCTGCAGGCGATGCGCTCGTCCTCGCTGGTGATGACGTGATCCTCGTGCACCTCCTTCACCGTCAGGTTCTCGCGAATGACGATTCCCCGCTCCTCCAGATTGTGGCGAGACCAGTCATGGAGGTGCGTTGGGAGGATGCTCAGGATCGAGGGCGCGCCCTCGACGACCGTGAACGAGCAGTCCTCTCTCCTGAGGTGGGCATACTGGACGGTGGCATCACGGACGAAATTCTCGAGTTCACCGATCACCTCGATGCCCGTGACGTTTCCGCCGACGATCACGAAATGCAGCAGCCGCCTCTTCTCCTCGAGATCGTCCGTGGCGTTCGCCAGTTCCAGCAGCTCGATCGCGCGATCCCTGATCGCTACGGCATCGGTCATGTGCTTCATCTCGAACGCGTGTTCCCTGACACCCGAGACGATGTGCTCCGGGAGAATCCTGGTCACGCTTCCAAGGGCGACGACGAGATGATCGAAGGCGACGCGTCGATCCGCATCATCGCCGATGAGCCTGCAGATCACCTCGCGACCGGGAAGGTCGACATCCTTGACTTCAGCCATGAGCAGTTCGCTTGAACGTGCGAACTCGCGGATCGGTACCGTGCAGTGGCGAGGTTCGATCGATCCGGTACCGGCCTCGACGAGCAGCGGATAGAAGACGAAGAAGTTGTTGCGATCGATGATCGTGATCTCGAGATCACACCGACGTCCGAGCTTCTGGAGTGACTGGGCGAGGTAGGCCCCCCCGAAACCGCCACCGAGGATCACGATGCGCGTCGGTTCAGCCATGGTCACGACGCCGTTCGAGTTCGAGCTCCTGCTGGATCGGTTGAAGGATCCGGACTTCGTACCCCTCTTCCTCGAACTCGCCGTCCTTCTCGACGGGGGGGTTGAGGATCAGCGTGATGATGATGATGCAGGACCAGACCACCGGAACGGCGGAGATCAGGATGCTTGCCAGGGCAAGTCGCCTCGAGATTCTGATGCTCCGGGTGGCGATGAACTCGCAGACGACGATGACGAAGGCCGTGATGGCCATCTTGAACAGGGCCATGCCGAATCGACCCCAGTTATCTATGACGAAATCGGCGACCGGGTTGATCTCCTTCCCCCCGAAGAAGAGCACCACTCTTGTGAATATCACGTCGAGCACGGCGACAAACAGGAGCCAGAGATAGAGGTTCGGGTGTCGAACCGGCACGGTCCACTTCCACTTCGGAGGCGGGGAGGTGGATTGTCCCGTGGCATGGCCTGGTTTGTCAGATGATGTTGTCATGCTTGGAGAGATTGTGTGCCGGAGCGGTGTTCAGTTCCACGAAGTTGCCCTCCTGGCGATCCCTGGCCTCTTCGGCGTCGGTGATGTCACTGTGACAGGAAGCCTTTCCTTCATCACCCTTCATGGCCGTCCGCGTCTTGCTTGCAAGACGATGGATCTCCTCCGGATCGAGAACCCCCCGTTGCCTGAGGATCTCCTGCTGCTCCTCGGTCAACGCATCGGTGATCCTGGGCTTGTCCCAGGCGAAACGACCGTCCTTGCCCGAGGCGATTTCCTGGATTTCCCTGCTGATGCGAACGGAGCACCAGTCATGTCCGCACATGGCGCAGAAATCCGTGTCGACATCCAGGTCCTCGTCGTGCAATGCACGCGCCGTATCCGGATCGAAGCTCAGTTCGAAATGGCGTTCCCAGTTCAGGGCCGCACGTGCTCGCGTCAACTCGTCGTCACGATCACGGGTTCCGGGAATACCCAGGGCGATGTCGGCGGCGTGGGCCGCGATCCTGTACGCGATGCAGCCCTGCTTCACGTCGTCACGCTTTGGAAGACCCAGGTGCTCCTTCGGGGTGACGTAGCACAGCATCGCCGCCCCATGCCAGGCCGCATTCGTCGCCCCGATGCACGAGGTGATGTGGTCATAACCCGGGAAGATGTCGGTGACGAGCGGGCCAAGCACATAGAAGGGAGCGCCATGGCATTTGCGCCGCTGGAGCTTCATGTTGTATTCGATCTGGTCCAGCGGCATGTGTCCCGGCCCTTCGACCATGACCTGGACTCCGTGTCGCCACGCCCGCTCGGTCAGTTCCCCGATGACCTCGAGTTCGGCCAGTTGCGCCCGGTCCGTCGCATCGGCGAGTCCCCCCGGCCGAAGGCCGTCTCCGATCGAGAAGCTGACGTCATGCTGGCGCATGATCGTGCAGAGATCATCCCACAGTTCATACATCGGATTCTCCCGGCCATTCGTCAGCATCCACTTGGCCAGCAGTGATCCGCCTCGTGAGACGATCCCGATGAGTCGTTCCTTCACGTACGGAATATGGGATCGCAGCAGGCCCGCATGGATCGTGAAGTAGTCGACTCCCTGCCTGGCCTGGTGCTCGACGGTCTCGAGGATGACCTGCTCATCGAGATCCTCGAGCCGACGGCCGATGATCATCGAGTAGATGGGAACCGTTCCGATCGGAACCGTGGAGTGCCGGATGATCGCTTCCCTGCACGCATCGAGATCGCCACCCGTGGAAAGGTCCATGACGGTATCACCGCCCCAACGCTCCGCCCAGCGAAGCTTCTCCACTTCCTCGTCGGTTCCCGAACTGACGGGCGAAGCGCCCATGTTCGCATTCACCTTCGTCTTCGACGCTCTGCCGATGCACATCGGGTCGAGCATGTGTTCCAGGTGATTTCGATTGGCGGGAATGATGAGGCGGCCGGCCGCGATCTCGTCGCGAACCTGGGATGGCTGGAGGTGTGGTTCACGCTCGGCGACCCGAACCATCTCCGGGGTGATGACTCCGAGTCGGGCATGTTCAAGTTGAGTGACGGGTTCGAAGCCCTCCGGCGCGATCGCACGGATCGGCTGATCACCCCTGCTGTGTCCGAGGCAGCCATCTGGATGTTCCTCGATGGTCCATCCATCCGGTAGAAAATCCCAGGCCGTCAGGGACGAGGGGGCCGGCATGCCCGGGGTGTCCGGGCTCGAGTACATGCGGGGTCCGCCGACGTCGGCCTTCATCGCGAAGCTCCCGGGGGTCGTCCCCGCGGGTCTGGCCGCTGGATCCGCGGCTCCGTGCATCGGAAGAACGTCGAGAAACTCGGTATCCGTGGCGTGGACGAAATCGATATCGGCCGCATCCACGTTGGTCGAATCGTGACCTGGCTGCTGGATCATTGCCCTGAATATCCTTGTTCTGGTGGGACCTTCGGGACCAGTCTACATCGACTGAAGGTGTGCTGTCCCGGGACTCGACGTATGAACACCGGTTGGGCCTACAATCCTCGTCGATGAAGATCGGACTCGTAACCAAGTGCTGCCTCCTGGCCCTGCTCGTGCTGGCCACCTCCGGCTGTTCGATCCAGTCCAAGCCCGAGCACCAGCCCCTTGAACTGGAGGGGCCCGTCGCCGTCCAGGTCAATTCCTTCGCCGGGGATGTCACCGTGCGGGGGATCGATCCCAGGTCGGGAGCACGCTCCCAGGTCACCGTGGTTCGAGGATCCTCCCATGGGATTCGTCGATACGACAAGGCGAGGAACGCGATGGATTCCATCTCCTGGAGTGCTCGCATGGACAGGAACGATCGTGGGCCGGTCCTGGTCGTCGACGTCGTCTCGACCGCCCCCTCCACTGCGGGAGTCCGGGCCGATGTCATGGTGGACGTGCCGATCATCGACGGTCTGTCCGTCCACACGACCAAGGGCGATATCAGCGTCGATGAAGTCAGTGGCCCCGTTGAACTGATCACGACCGACGGCAGCGTCGAGCTGCTCTCGGACCAGGCGCTTCGTGGCCCGCTGAAGATCCTGACGAGTGAGGGCGACGTCAACGTCCGCCTCCAGGCGGGCACCAGTGGCGAACTCGATTTCATGGCCAAGCACGGTCGTGTCGGTCTGTATGTCCGGGCGGGACAGATGCGCGTCAAGCCGGGCACCTCCAATGACGCCTGTCGCGGTCAGCTCGGCGACAGTACCGAGCCGTTCGTCATTCGAACGACCCATGGAGTCATCCGCTTCACCGTGAAGCACAATCCGAAACCGCACGGCATCTTCCACATGGACTGATGCCATGACCCGGTGGAGCGGTGATGCCTCGACAACTCCATGATCACTGGTTCAAGGAAGCCAAGCGGGAAGGATGGCGTTCCCGCGCCTACTACAAGCTCAAGGCCATCGACGAAAAACGGCGTCTCATCCGTGCCGGCGATGCCGTCCTCGACTGCGGATGCGCCCCGGGATCCTGGCTCCAGTACGCCGAGGCGATCGTCGGTGATGACGGGGTCGTCGTCGGCATCGACCTGCAGGAAATTCCACCACTGCCCTCCGGGCAGGTCCGGAGAATCGTCGGGGATCTCCGTGAGATCGAGGATGACAGGATCCTGGCCGTGGCCGAACCACGCAGGATCGAGGCCTTCGACGTCATGCTCTCCGACATGGCCCCGAATACGACGGGACACCGGGATACGGACCATCTCAGATCCCTCGACCTGTGCAACCTCGTGCTCGATCGCGGCACGACGCTGCTCCGCGAAGGCGGCCATCTCGTGATGAAGGTGTTCGAGGGCTCGGGCTATCCAGAGCTGGTTGAACGCACGAAGGCCATGTTCGAGGTCGTTCGACCGATGCGACCACCGGCCTCGAGAAACGTCTCCAGGGAAATGTTCATCGTCGGCATGAAGCGGAAAGGTGGCGTGAAACCCGGAACGAACGAACCTGTCGCCGGAGGACCGCCACCGGTACCGGATGCATGGTCGAACTGATCAGACCCCGCAGGCTCCCGTGGCGCGAGCGGCGTCGAGTATTCGCTCGGCCGTCCTGACGGCTGCGAACCCCGCCTCCGCATCGATCGATGGACGCGCTCCCGTGCGAACATTGGCAAGAAAGTCCTCGGCCTGCAGCCGAAGTGGTTCGACGTCCTCGACCTGCAACTCGTCGAACTCGACGAGGTCCAGGTAATTGACCTCGCTGAGGTCGTCACCCTGTCGAATGCGTGCACGCAGGTCCTCGATCCGATCCTCGTTGGAACTGCGACGCACGATGGTTCCTGTCTTTGCAGCGAAATCGGCCGAAACGTAGAGTTCCTCGCTGATGATCCGGATCTTGCGCTCGGTCTTCAACGCCAGTCGGCTTGCAGTGACGTTCGCCACGGTAGAGAACCCCTGCTCGCAGGGCGGGAAGGTCAGCCTCGCATTGCACACGTCCAGTTCCTCCGTCAGGACGGGCACACCGCTGGCCTGGATATCGGCCGGCTCCGAGCCCACCAGCATGAGCAGCAGGTCCAGGTCGTGGATCATCATGTCCAGCACGACACTGACGTCGAGGCTTCGGAAGGTCATCGGGCTGATGCGATGGAGTTCGAGGTGTCGGGGTTGAATCGGTCCCAGTGACTTGATGGCCTGCATGACCGGATCGAATCGAACGACATGCCCCACCTGCAACGTCGTCTCGCATCGCTCCGCCATCTCGGCGAGGGCGGCGGCCTCCTCGGAGGTAGGTGCCAGGGGCTTCTCGATCAGGCAGGCGATCCCGGCTTCCAGGAGTGCTTCCGCCGCTTCCTTGTGGTGGATGGTCGGCGTTGCGATCGTCACGGCTTCGACCCCGGCCTTGATCAGCTCATCGACTGTTTCGAAGCCGGCTCCTCCCCACTCTTCGGTGACCCCGTCACGCCTGGCGGCGTCGCGGTCGACGACTCCGACGAGTTCAACGTCTTCCAACTGGGCGTAGACACGCGCATGGTGCCTTCCCATTCTTCCGACACCGATGACACCGCATCGCATGGGTTCACTGCTCATGTGTCTCTCCTGGCTTGGGGTGATTCTACCAAGGCGGCCTCGACGACGGATCTACTCGAGGGGGATGTCCTCCGGATCCGCCTGCGGGTCCTTTCCCGGCATCGGCCTGGCACGACGAAAGACGAATCCATCGACGTCGTATTCCACGTGACCACACTCCGGGCAGGTCGCACCGTTCATGAGACCACGAAGGTCGTACCCGCACTCGTCACAGGAACGTAGACCACCCACGGCCTCCGATCGATCCTCCTCCGGCACCCATTCCTCACCCCGCGCCAACCGTGCCCTCTTCTCTGCGATGCGTGAAGATCGTTCAGCGAGTCGCTCATGTATCCGACGTGACCAGTTCCCATAGGAAGCAAGGTCGTAGAGCGCCAACGTGACGATCCCACAGATGGTGAACATCGGCAGGAGGAGGATGGTGAGAACGATGATGGGAAACGCCCCGGCCGTCACGAACCCCGGATCCTCGACGGTCGGAACCGGGAGACTCATCGTGACCAGTCCGGCAGGCAGGACGACCCACAGTGCCGCTGTCAGCCGTTTCGACGACACGCGAAGTTCCATGTCGCGGGTCATTCGAACCAGTTGAAGGATGATGAAGACGAGACCGCAGAACGCGAGGAGATCGAAGATCCAGGTGATGAAGCCCCCGATTCCAGGGTGCATGACGTTCTCGAAGACTGCCCAGGTGAGCACGACGGACAAGGGCCACAATGCCTGCGAGGCGCAGGCGCCGATTCGCAACTGTCTCCAGATCGCACTTTCCGCATCCAGTGAACCTGGAAGTCCGGGCCAGGACCCGACCGCCCACATCGTGGTGATGAGCGTCATGCCGAATGCAAACCCTCCCGGGCCGACCCTTCCACTGTAGAGACTGAAGAGGCTGAAGAGGCCGAAGGCGACTGCCGCCAGCAACAGCAGTGCGGTTCCAATCCGCCACTTCAAGGACAGGATCACCATGTCGGGCATGAGCGAAGTCGGTCCACCTTCTTCGCGACGTCGAGCGGATCCGAACGGCCGATCACACTCGGGGCATCGACCCGTAGGCGGGTGGCCCGAGAGGTCGTATCCACAGTCGGAACAGCAAACAGGCTGAAGGTCGATCTCTTCATCGGGTCCGGAGAACGCGGAAGACGGATCGGCAAGGACTTCACCACGAGGAAGATCCTGATCGACCGGATCGTGCTCATCGACCGGATCGGGTGTCGGATCATGTCCGCACTCGGGGCAGGTCGATCCGCGCACCAGTCCTCTGAGGTTGTAGTCGCACTCCGGGCACAGGAAATCGTACTCACGTTCGCGACCGTCTTCTCCTGAGAGAAAGTGGGGATCAATGGGCACGGGAACCTCCGGTCAGGAAGCGTTCGAGCACGTCGCGGCGCCGCTGGACGAGTGTACCCATGCAACGGCGTTGCGGAACATCTGCAGACCCGGGGGATCCCCCCCCATGCAGGATGTGCCCAGGCGCGTCCACGTCGGATGCTGTGTCCACCTGGTATATCGCTCCGGGTGCGGCATGAGCCCGAAGACCAGCCCGGTGCTGTCACAGATACCGGCGACATCCCCGGCGGATCCGTTCGGGTTGTCCCCCGCCCGGTAGCGAACCGCGATCTGGCCGTTGGACGCCAGTTCTTCAAGCTGCCCCGAAGACGAGGGAACGAATCGTCCTTCGCCATGGGCGATGGGCAGGACCGATGAGGCATCGTTGAGCGAGAGGTTCTTCGTCCATATGCACCTCGTGTCCGAGGGAACCTCGATACCGACCCATCGATCGATGAAGCGGGCCGAATCGTTGTCGGCGAGGGCGACCGTCGGTCGTGGTGGATCGGCGGAGGAATCCTCGCCATGAGCCGGCCCGGGCAGCAGCCCGACCTGGACGGCGATCTGGAACCCGTTGCACGGGGCGATCATCGGAACACCCCGGTCGATCGCCGCTCTCAAGGCGCCATGCAGTCCGCTTCGGAACAATTGCGCTGCGATGCGTCCGGCCGCGACCGCATCGCCGTAACTGAAACCACCAGGAAGACCCACGAGATCGAATCCATCCAGGATCGTCGGATCCTCCATGAGCCTGTTGAGGTGGATCGAGACGGAGGTCGCACCGGCAAGCTCGAAGGCTTCCGCCAGTTCCCTGTCGCAATTGATGCCTGCGGTCGTGATGACGAGTGCCTTGGTCATGCGTTTCACCAGTCGATTGTCCCCAGCCACGCGTTGCGAAGGTCATCGAGATCGAAACACGCGTCTCCAGCGAGTTTCAACTCGGTTGAATCGTTGAAGCGCCCGAGGCAGGCATGCGGAACATCCCCGAGCAACTCGGTCAGCGCCGCTCGCTGATCGGGGTCCACCTCGAGAAGATAGCGACCCGGGGTTTCACCGAACATGGCCGCATCGATGTCGGCCGTTCCCGGCACGGCGGACGGATCGAGTTCCAGGCCGAGGTTCCCGGCGAAGGCCATCTCCGCAGCGGCGACGAGAACCCCGCCTTCCGAGCAGTCGTGGGCCGAACGGACCAGGCCGGCGGAGATCGCGGCGGCGACGCGGCCGGCGACGTCGGCCATCCCCGACACGTCCATCGCCGGCAGGCGATCGGGATCACCAGTGCGATGCGGCTGGAAACAGTCGGCGTAGATGGACCCGGTGATCTCGTGCGAGGTCGTCCCGACGATGACCAGTTCCGAGCCGGATTTCTTTGCATCCATGGTGATGCATCCCCGGACGTCGTCAACGATGCCGAGGCCGGAGATGAGCAGCGTCGGCGGAATGCGGATGGTCGTTCCCTGCTCGGTCGTGAACTGGTTGTTCAACGAATCCTTGCCAGAGATGAAGGGTGATCGATAGGCCTTCGCGGCGTCGTAGCATCCCTCCGCGGCACGTACGAGTTCGCCCAGACGCTGCTCGTCGTCGCAACCCGGCCAGCAGAAGTTGTCGAGAACCGCGATGCGAGAAGGATCGACCCCGACGCAGACGAGGTTGCGGATGCACTCGTCGAAGGCCGCGATCGCCATCCAGTAGGGATCGATGTGGAACCCGGTCGCCAGTCCATTCGCAATGCCCAGGCCCCGGTTGGAACCCGGCACGGGAAGTATCACCGCGGCATCGGACGGCCCGGTCCCGTGAACGCCCACCTGTGGACGAATCACGCTTCGGCCCTGCACCTCGTGGTCGTACTGCTCGATGATGCATCGTTTCGAGGCGATGTTGGGATGCGCCAGCAGTGAAGGAAGGACCGACGAGATGGACGGCACATCCACCGGGGCGAGGACTGCCGGTGCCGGTGGAGTCCACGAGGCCTCCCTGACACGATCAGGCAGCCCATCGTGAAGCAGTGCCATGGGCATCCGCCCGACCTCGGTTTCACCATGGCGGAGTATCAGCTCCCGTCCCTCGGTCCCGAACTCGCCCAGATCGCACAGTTCGACATCATGCTTGTCACAGAGTTCCTGGATCCGGGCGACGTTCCCGGGTGGAACGGAAAGAACCATGCGCTCCTGAGCCTCGGAGATCCAGATCTCCACCGGCGTCAGGCCCGCGTACTTCAACGGGGCCCTGTCGAGCTGGACGTCCGCCCCGAGCGTTTCCCCCATCTCGCCGACTGCACTTGAAAATCCACCCGCCCCGCAGTCCGTGATCGCGTTGTACAGGCAGTTCTCCTCGTCATCGCGAGCCTCGATGATGGCATCGAGCGTCTTCTTCTCGGTGATCGGATTCCCGATCTGGACTGCATGCGAGAACTCGTCGACATGGGTGTCCGTCAACTCCGCCGAGGAGAAGGTGGCTCCATGAATCCCGTCACGACCTGTGCGACCGCCAAGGGCGATGATGCGATCACCGGGCATCGGATCTCCATGCACCCTGTTGCGCGGCATGACACCGACGCACCCGCAGTAGACGAGTGGATTCCCGACGTAGTTGTCATCGAACCAGACCGTTCCATTGACGGTCGGTATTCCCATGCGGTTTCCATAATCCCGGACACCCGCGACGACCTGGGAGAGAATTCTCCGCGGGTGCAGGCACCCGGCCGGAAGCGGCCGATCCGTGTCGGGGATGAAACCGTCGAGGGTGGCCGTGCAGAAGACGTCGGTTGCCGCGATCGGCCGGGCCGCGAGCCCGGTTCCCATCACGTCACGGATGCAGCCACCAATGCCCGTCGCTGCCCCTCCATAGGGTTCCAGTGCGGATGGGTGGTTGTGCGTCTCGACCTTGAAGCAGACGGCGTGTTCATCGTCGAATCCGACGATCCCTGCATTGTCCACGAAGACCGAGAGGCACCAGTCGCCGAGACCATCGGCCATCAACTCGTGGGTAGCGGCGGCCACCGTCGACTTCAGGAGGTTGTCGATATGGACGAGTCCATCGTCGTCGACCGTGTGACCCGGGCGACCAGCTGCATCGGGCAGCGGCCCCCGGTACGTCATCCGTGCCTTGAGCGTCTTGTGCACGCAGTGTTCCGACCAGGTCTGGGCCAGCGTCTCCAGTTCGATCTCCCTGGGGTCCCGCCCGATCTCGTTGTAGGCATCGCGGATCGCCTGCATCTCGTCGAGGCTCAGGAAGAGGTGCGCATCGCGGGAGAGGGATTCAAGTGAAGCATCGTCCATCGTGCGAAGCGGGATCGTGCGTACTTCGAACTCATGACCATGACCTTCGGGGAACGCATCCGGATGATACGGCTCCGTGTAGACCCCGTGAATCAACGGGTTGGCGAGGCAGCGGCTGGCGAACTCCCTGGCGGTCTCCGCATCGAGCCCAGACACGTCGTATCGCCTGCCCGTTCTTACACGGACATCGCAGCCGACGAGACTTCGGATCGCCAGTTCCACGGCTTCGGCATCGGGATCCATGACACCCGGCAACGGGTGAACCTCGATCATCGACATGGATCGCGGGGGGCGGGCGCCGATGACCACGTCCTCCGTCACCGGATGACAGAGCAGTTCGTGTGCTATGCGTTCAAGCGATTCCGCGTCGAGGTCGCCCTCGATGAGGTACACGCTCGATGAATGGATGGAATCGGGAAGAGAATCAAGCGCCGCATGGCGGGCCGACTGCAGCGCCGCGTGGCCACGGGGATCGCCAGCACCTTCCGTGGGCTGGACCTCGATTCTGTGAACATTCATGTCCGGCTCCGTCTCCCGGAGGAGGCATGGTACCCGTGGAAGTCAGGATCCTCCAGCATGGACCGCCGCTTCATCCCGTCCCTGGACGGCCAGGCGATCACACCGTTCGTTCTCTGGATGGTCATCATGGCCTCGGATCCAGTGCGTCCGGATCGTCAAGATCTTCCGAAACTCGTCCAGTTCCCTCCAGAGTTCCTCGTTCTTGACCGGCTTCTTCTGGGATGTCTTCCAGCCCCTGGCGATCCAGTTGTCCAGCCACTCGGCCAGGCCGTTGACGACGTACTGGCTGTCGCTGTAGACATCGACGCTCGAACCGGGCTCCAGAAGTCGCAGGCCCTCGATGACTGCCATCATCTCCATCCTGTTGTTCGTGGTGGATGGCTCCCCACCGTATTCGACCCGTTCTTCCCCGGCGGAATCCCGGAGGATGTACGCCCAGCCGCCAGGACCTGGATTCATTGAACAGGCACCATCCGTGAAGAGCGTGAAAACGGGTCCATCATCCATGTAGAGCTCGCTCCTGGGCCCCTGCAGGCCCTTTAGAGATGTCTTTCGTGGGGTTGCAGCCACATGGTACATCCGATCCCAGACCACCCAACGCCTCCAGGACCTCGAAATTGAGGATCGGTGGCCTTGGAAGGCACGCCAAGCCTTGGTACACTGCCCGGCTCGATTCGAGTACGGAGCGTTTCTGAATGCCAACCATCAACCAACTTGTCCGCAAGCCGAGGCGTACGCCCAAGGTGAAGTCGAAGGTCCGTGACCTCGAGGCATCACCCCAGAAGCGTGGCGTCTGCCTCCAGGTGCGTACGGTGACCCCGAAGAAGCCCAACTCGGCCCTGCGGAAGATCGCCAGGGTCCGGCTGTCCAACGGCAAGGAAATCACCGCCTACATCGGCGGCGAAGGACACAACCTCCAGGAGCACTCGATCGTGCTCGTTCGAGGCGGCCGTGTCCGTGACCTGCCGGGTGTCAGGTACCACGTCGTCCGTGGTTCACTGGATACGCTCGGCGTTGATGATCGGAAGCAGGGACGATCGAAATACGGAACCAAGCGCGGCAAGTGACCGTGCCTACAGGCAAGTAATCGCGATGCCATCGTCATCGCGGTGAACACGAGGCCCCCACGGGGCGGATGAGCCAGGAGACATGCGATGGCCGGCCGAATTACCAAGTCCGAACAACAACTGCAGCCCGACCCCCGGTATGGGGACAAGGTGCTCGCGAAGTTCATCAACTGCGTCATGCTTGACGGCAAGAAGGCCGTCGCCCAGCGATGCGTCTACGCAGCGCTCGACGAGATGCAGGCACGGATCGACAAGGAAAAGCCCGAGGGCATGCCCTCGACGATCATCGAGGTCTTCCATCAGGCGATCGACAACGCCAAGCCGAACGTCGAAGTCCGGTCGAAGCGGGTCGGTGGCGCCAACTACCAGGTTCCCATGCCTGTCACGCAGCGTCGTCGACAGAGCCTCGGGTTCCGCTGGATCATCCAGGCAGCTCGTGGCGAGAAGGGAAAGCCGATCGCGAAGCGTCTCGGCAAGGAGCTCTACGATGCCGCTCGCGGTGAAGGCAAGGCCGTGACGACTCGAGAGCAGACTCACCGGATGGCGGAAGCCAACAAGGCCTTCAGCCACTTCGCCTGGTAACTCCACACGTCCACTTCCCATGCGGTGCTGCCCCCGTGCATGAACGGGTACCCTGTCCGCATGTCTGAAGGCCGCTACCACCGCCAGGCGCTCGTTCCATCCATCGGTGACGCTGGACAGGAACGCATCGGCAACTCGTCGGTGCTGGTCGTCGGGTGCGGCGCCCTTGGATGCATGTCGGTCGACCTGCTGGCCCGGGCCGGGGTGGGCCACCTGAGACTCGTGGACCGTGACGTGGTCGAACTGACGAATCTCCAGCGACAGTCGCTCTTCGATGAAGACGATGTTGCTTCACGCAGGCCCAAGGCGATCGCGGCACGGAATCGACTGGAAGCGGTCAACTCGAGCATCCGGATCGAGGCCGTCGTCGATGACGTGGATGCATCGAACATCGAGCACCTGGCCGATGGCTGCGACCTGATCATGGATGGACTCGACAACTTCGAAGCCAGGTACCTTCTCAACGACCTCTCCATCGCGACGGACAGACCATGGATCTACGGCGGTGCCGTCGGAACGACCGGGATGACCGCCGTGATCGTTCCCGGCAGGACGCCCTGTCTCAGGTGCCTCTTCCCTGAACCGCCTGCCGCCGGGACCACCCCGACATGCGATACCGCGGGCGTACTGGGTCCCGTCGTCTCGATGGTGGCGGCACGGCAGGCGCTCCAGGCCCTCAAGATCCTCGCCGGCCAGGACGAGGCGCTCGACCCGGCACTCCTTTCATTCGATGCCTGGAGCAACACGACCCGGGAGATGAAGCCCGGCACGCCGTCGCCGGAGTGTCCCTGCTGTGGGCAGAGGGACTTCGAATGGCTTGAAGGCCGACGCGGCCAGGGCGCCTCGATTCTCTGTGGCCGAAATGCCGTGCAGGTCAAGCCGGATGATGGAAGCACGCTCCTCCCGCTCGAGGAACTGGCCCGAAGACTTTCAACCCATGGAACGTTTCGTTGCAACGATTCCGTCGTCCACGGAACCCTCGATCACGAAGTGAACGAGGATGGCGAACGGATTGAACTGACCATCTTCCAGAACGGACGAGCACTCGTGAAAGGCAGCGGCTCGACGGAACATGCTCGAGCCGTCTACGCCAAGTACATCGGAACCTGAGAGGAAATATCGATGAATCCCGTCATGGAACAGATGCGTTCACACCGGTCGATCCGCAAGTTCACCGACGACGAGGTCGCCGAGGACCACATCGAGGCCGCGGTCGAAGCGGGACAGATGGCCTCGACAAGTGGCGGCATCCAGTCCTACTGTCTCATCCGCATCCGCGACACCCAGCGGCTTGAGCGTCTCGTGGAACTGACCGGGAATCAGACCAAGGTGGCCAGGTGCGGCGCGTTCTTCGTCATCTGTGGCGATACGAGGCGGCACCGCCTGCTCGCCAGGCGAGCCGGGAAGTCGCATGAAACCATGCTGGAAGCCTTCCTGCTTTCAGTCGTGGATACGAGCCTCTTTGCGCAGAACCTCGTCCTGGCCTTCGAATCGATGGGCTACGGGATCTGCTACATCGGCGGGCTTCGAAACAACCTCCCGGCCGTCCAGGAACTGCTCGAACTGCCCGAGGGAACCTACCCCCTGTACGGACTCTGCGTCGGCAGGCCCGCCGACGATCCCATGCTTCGGCCACGCCTTCCGTTGGGAAGCGTCCTCTTCGAGGAGCGGTATCCGGACGATGCGGCCATGCTCTCGGACCTCGACGAGTTCGACGAGACGATGCTCGAATATTTCCGCCAGCGTGGCGCGGGAGATCGGATCTGGTCCGGTGAAATGGTGGAGAAGTTCAGCGAGCCGCGCAGGGTCGATGCAGGCCCCTTCTTCCGGTCACAGGGGGCCAATCTCGATTGACGTCCCACCCCGGTGATGGATCGGAGGTAGGCTCTGGAACCTGCAGGAGACTTTCCCGATGACCAGACCCGCAAACGCGACACGCCGCCTCTTTCTCAAGTCCACGACCGCGATGGCTGCCGGCCTCGCCTGGATGCCCCGCCGAAGTTATGCCCGTGTCCTGGGTGCAAACGACCGCTTGAACATGGCCGTCATCGGAACCGGGGGAATGGGCTCGGGACACACGAGGGGTCTCGTCAACAGGAAGGATGCCGACAACCTGGATGTCATCCAGGTGTGCGATGTCTATCGCCGCCGCCTGAACAACAACATCAAGACGATCGGCAAGGGCGCCGATTCCGGCACGATGCGATACGAAGAGGTACTCGACAACCCGGATGTCGATGCCGTTGTCATCGCGACACCTGATCACTGGCATACGAAGATCGCGATCGAGGCCATGGAAGCCGGCAAGGACGTCTACTGTGAAAAGCCGCTCTCCCTGACGATCGAGCAGGCCATTGCATGCAGGGATGCCGTCCACCGTACGGGCCGGGTACTCCAGGTGGGACCGCAGGGCACGAGCAGTCCCGGGATCTGGGCTGCACAGGACGCCATCAGGGATGGTCGTATCGGCAAGGTCAGCTGGTCGCAGGGCAGTTACTGCAGGAATTCCCGTGGCGGACAGTTCAACTGGCACATCGACCCCGATGCGGGACCGAACAACGACAGGTCAAGTGACGGGTACGTCGACTGGGATCGATGGCTCGGACATGAATACGGCCTCGCCGAGAAGATCGACTGGAACGCAGATCATTTCTTCCGGTTCAGGAAGTACTACGCCTACAACGGCGGCCTCGCGACCGACCTGCTGTACCACAAACTCGCTCCCTTCACGAAGGCGATCAGCGGACATGACGGGGAATACCCGAAGCGGGTGGTCGCCTCGGGTGGTACCTACCTGGAGAAGGATGAACGCGACATCCCGGACACCTTCATGATGATGGTCGACTACCCATCGGAACACACCATCGTGCTGGCCAGCGTCATGACCAATGACGTGGGAGTCGAAGATGTCATCAGGGGCCAGCACGGCACCCTGACCTTCAAAGACGGAATTACCCTCAGTGAACAGCGAACCTGGGCCGCCGAGTTCCGAACGAATAACGGCGATCTCCTCGAAACCGGGACGAGGACCGATGACCAGGGACGCCAGCAGCCGGATCCACCCCATGGACAGGCCTCGTTCGCCATCGAAGCACCGGGGCGACGGGATCACATGGGCAACTTCATCGATGCCGTTCGAAACGGGGATGAACTGGCCTGCAACGTCGATCTCGGGGCCTCCACGATGGTTGCCATCAAGATGGGGGTTGAATCCCTCAGGCAGAACAAGGTGATGCTCTGGGACGCTGAATCCGAGACAATGAGGCCCGCCTGATCGAAGCAGGCTTGAAATGGGACCCGGGGCTGAATTTCACAAAACCGGCGCTTCTCGACTAGGATCTGGGGTTCACTAGGGAAGAGGGAAGACTCTCCCCACATCAGGAACTGGATGCCGCCACGCGTCCTGGAGGACTCATCGTGTCTGGTCACGATGGGACTGCTCCGCCCTCGCTGGCCGCTGGAGACGATTGCAATGAAGAGTTCGAACCTGACGTTCATGCTGACGACGATTCTGGGTCTCATTCTCGGAGCCTCATCCGTCGCGGCTGCCCAGGGCAAGCCCGATTTTCCGAAGTTCGAGGATGTCTCCAAGGGACACACGAAGGTCATCTCCTCCGCGGATGGTGGCAGCGGCATGTACACCCTGTACAAGGACAACGATGGACATGTCCTCGCGGAACTGCCCCGGAACTTCGAGAACAAGAAGGTGTTCATCGCCTACACCATCAAGGGCGGCGTCCCCACTTCCGGCGTCCAGTACGGCGACCTCTACGCCTACTGGAAGAAGTTCGGCAAGCGACTGGCACTGGTCGAGCCGAACTACGAGATTCGAACCACGGGTGATGCCCAGTCAAAGAGTGGACACGAACGCGTGTACACGGATCGCGTCATCCTCGATGTACCCATCACCACGATGGGACCCGGCGGCGGGCCGGTCATCGACCTGAACAACCTGCTCGTGAGCCGGTCAAGTTCCTTCTTCGGTGGCGCAACGCGGAATGCGAATACGAAGCTCGCAAAGACCGTGAAGGCCAAGTCCTTCCCGAAGAACGTCGAACTCGCTTTCGAAATGCCTCTCAACGGAGGCAACTTCGGCACGATCTACTACTCCATCGCGGAGATCCCGGAGAACACCGGCTACAAGCCTCGTGTCGCCGACGAGCGCATCGGCTACTTCGTCACGGGACATGATGACATCGGGAATCCCTCGGCCGATACACCCAGGAAGCGATACATCAACAGGTGGCATCTCCAGAAGGCCGATCCGAAGCTCAAGCTGAGCCCCCCGAAGGAACCGGTCGTCTTCTACATCGAGCACACCACGCCGGTCCGGTACCGACGATGGGTTCGTGACGGCATCCTCGAATGGAACAAGGCCTTCGAGCAGATCGGCATCGTCAACGCCATCGAGGTCTACCAGCAGGACGAGGCGACAGGCGCCCACATGGAAAAGGATCCCGAGGACGCCCGCTACAACTTCGTCCTGTGGACCAACTCGGGAATGGGCTTCGCAATCGGCCCAAGCCGTGTCCATCCCAGGACTGGTCAGATTCTCGACGCCGACATCGTCATGGACGAGGGCTTCATCTCCGGATGGGTCAGGACCTGGGAGAAACTGGTTCCCCAGACCGCGATGGAGAACTTCGGACCCGAGACCATCGAGTGGCTGTCCGATCGACCCGAGTACGATCCGCGGATCAGGCTCGTCGATCCGGCGCTTCGCAGCGAGGTCGAACATGAACTGGCCCTCGAACGCGCTCGACTCGCCGGTGTCGGTCACCCCGCCTTCGCGACGGATCCGACCCTCCTCGGCGACGAGGAGTTCGACGGTCTCGTGCATCGCGTCAGCCAGATCAACGGCTCCTGCCAGCACTGCGCAGTCAGGGCGATGGACCTTGCCCTCTTCCGCCTGAGTCCGGACGTCTTCGATGAGATGTCACAGAAGCAGAATGGCTCCGGTGAAGCGGACATCGAGGTCGAGGAAGAGGATGTTCAACTTCTCGATGGTGTCCCCGAGCACTACATCGGCCCCCTCCTTCGAGACGTGATCATGCACGAGGTCGGTCACACGATCGGCCTCCGACACAACTTCAAGGCATCGACCATTCGATCCCTGAACGAGATAAACCAGGATGACTTCAAGGGCTCGGCCCAGGCCGGTTCCGTCATGGACTACATGCCGGTCAACATCAACATGGATGACGGGCCGGTCCAGGGTGACTACACGATGGTCACCATCGGTCCCTACGATTACTGGGCGATCGAGTACGGCTACACCTTCGGTGACACCGACAAGGTGCTCGAGCGTGTTGCGGAACCCGACCTGATCTACGCGACCGACGAGGACACCCGCGGCCCCGATCCGCGGGCCCGTCGCTTCGATCACGGTGCGAATCCGCTCAACTACTCCGAGTCGCAGATTCGACTCGTGAAGTCGCTCCGGGAGCGGATTCTCGAGGACATGGTTGATGATGGAGACTCATGGGCGAAGGCAAGGCGTGCCTACGAACTGCTTCTGAACAAGCATGTGTCGGCCGTCAGCATCGCCTCCAACTGGATCGGCGGTTCCATGGTGAACCGTGACAAGAAGGGTGATCCGGCGGGACGGGCGCCGATCGAGATGATCGACGCCGACCAGCAGCGACGTGCACTGAAGATCGTCCTCGACAACTCCATGTACGACGACGCGTTCGGCCTCACGCCGGAACTGCTTCGCCACATGACGGTTGATCGATGGTTCGACGGAGGCTCCATGAGCATGAGTGATGAAACCTGGCCGGTCCATTCAAGGATTTCCGGAATCCAGGCTTCGGCGCTGACGCAACTGCTGAACCCGACCACCATGAACCGCGTCTACGACAACGAGTTCCGGGCCGACCCGGGACAGGATGTCCTGACGATCCCGGAAGTCATGGAGGAAGTGCACTTGGCGGTCTGGAGTGAACTCGATGACGATCCCGAGCGAATGCATGATGCAAGGAATCCCTATATCTCGAGCCTTCGCCGCAACCTGCAGCGAGAGCACCTCGAGCGGCTCATCGACATGAGCATGCCCAGCAACGGGTTCCGGGCAGCATCCGTTCCCGTCCGGGATCTCAGTCGCATGCAGCTTGCATCGCTTCGCGAGCAACTTCCCGATTTCATGGTTGCAAACGAGAGCAATCTCGATGCGTACTCGAATGCGCATCTCCAGGAATCGCTCGCGATGATCGACCGGGCCATGGACGCCCAGTACATCTACAACGCAGACGAGATGGGTGGTGGCGGATCCATCTCCATCGCCCTGCCACGCGGACCCCGCGAGGAATCAACGGACTGATTCGGGCAAATCCAGGCACTGAACGCGGGGGAGTCCTCAACGGGCTCCCCCGTTTCCTGCGCCCGGTGATCACGGAAGCCGGTGTGGCTCCAAGCGGGGATCACCCTCCAGCACCGCGTGCCCCTCCCTCCCGGAGGCATCGGGCATCCATGGACCATGCATGGCGTCCATGTTGAAGAGAAGAACCGTGTTCAGGTCGGCGGCATGTCGTTGACCGGGCGTGAACCGGTCCCCGGAATATCGAGCTGAATCCGAGAGACGCACGGCGTCGATCGCCCCGCTGAAGAAGGAGTTGGCTGCTCCGCCTGCCCCGACATCTCCGCCAATTACTATTGGCAGATGGTTCCGGGTCCGTGATCCGGATGCAGGGGAAGACGCGATTCGCCGGCCATCGAGGTAGAGGCGGATCTCCCTGCCGTCGTAGACCCCGGCAAGATGGTGCCACCGGCCCTCGACCAGCGGGGCATCCATGGGTTCGACCGATGCATAGGCGCCGTCAAGATGAAGCCAGAATGAAGGGTGGCCATCGGATACGAACAGGCCGTACTCGGATCCCTCGGTCTTGGTCACGAGGCCTCGTCGACCGTCGTACTGCTCACCCTTGAACCAGGCTTCCAGCGTCAATGGACCGTCGGCAAGTTCCATGCTCGTCGATGGCACCTTCATGCAGGCGTCGATGCCGTCGAGTTCGAGTGCCAGGTTCGGATCAGCCGGCTCGGGAGCCGGCAGGCTGCTTTCAACGGGCAACGGGTGATGTCGAACCGGTATGGAGAAGCGTCTGCCATTGGCAAGGTATTCCATGCCCACGTCGAGCCCGGGCCATCGGAACCCGCCATCGAGACTGCCTGCATCCCGCGCCACCTCGAATGTGAAGTTTCGTGTCGCTCCCGGTTCGAGCGTGGCATGAACATGATCCGGGTTGAAACGCCAGCGACTGTCATCGCTGGCCGGCACGATGGAGAGTTCATACGGATTGGTCACCGGGTTCCTGAAAGCCACGGTGAAGGACCCACGCGCGGAGCCGTCCTGGTTCAACCTGATGGATTCGACCATGCCCGGCTGCAACGAGGCCAGTCGAGATGTCTCGTTGCTGACCTCCGGGGTGATGGCCCTGACGTCCATGACCTCTCCCACCGGGTACGAGGCCATGGCGATCTGGTTGTCCCGGACCGTGACGAGGTTGTAGTGGTGCAGGTACCCGGCATCGGGAATCGCACCGGACTGCCCACCTCCCACCGTTGCCAGTGTCACGTACTCGATCCCGTCACGGGGGCCGTCGTACCGCATCCTGTGGATGTGACCGGCGAAGACCGCCCTGACGTTTCCCGCCGCTGCGAGCAGGGAATGGACACGATTCCAGTCATCGCCGTATCCACCGCCCGTCCAGCGGGGGTGATGAAGGAAGAGGAAGATGTGGGTCGAGTCTCGCCCCTCCTCGAGCATCTTCTCCAGCCACTGGATCTGCTCGGGACTCATGCGCTGCGCGGAGGGCTGGTCGAAACGCTTCACGCCGGTCTCGGGATCGCCTTCGTCGGTGTACAGGACGATGAACATCGAGTCCTTGTGCTCGAATGCGTACCAGAGCGGGCCGAAGTGGAGTTCGTAGTTGCGCTCATGCTCGCCCTCGGGCTTTTCTCCCTTGCCCCGCCAGTAGACATCATGGTTGCCCGCGACGGGAAACCATGGAACAAGCAGTTCATCCATCGAGTCCTTGAACTCGTGCATCTGCGCAAGCCATTGCGGTGTCTCGTTGTAGCCGTTGATCAGGTCGCCCACGGTGATCACGAAATCAGGCTCGAGGAGGTTCACATCATCGACGGCGGCGCGAAGTACCTCGATGCCCTTGGCCGGCCCACCGGTCCTGTCACCGAAGATCGCGAACATGAAGGCGTCATCCTCGACGGGCAGTTCGAGGGACGCGCCGTCCCGGTTGGTGAAGAAACGATGTTCCTCGGTGGAGACGGGGTGTGGAACGGGCTCCAGGGGATTCTGTATGTCGCCCGGAACGAGAAATGGCAGTACGAGGAGGGTGGTGGTGAATGACATGCGCCCATTCGACCCTCATGGCTCGCGGAGATCAAGTCGGCTATGGTGGCCAGCCACAGGATGGAGGCCCTGATGGCAGGAGAACAAGCCAGCATACGTGTCCTGGCCGGCGTCCCGGCTGTGCATACGTCCTTTTATCACCGGATACGCTTCCTCGTGGGTGACCCGGCTGCACTGGTCGAATGGAACCATGCCGACGGGACATCCCAGTCGCTCCTGATCATCCGGGACATCGAGATGGAACGGGCCCGGAAGTCGGCCCGGGCCGACCGGGTGACCTGCCCGGCGGACTTCACCCCGGCGAACGGCCTCAGCGGAGACCGTGAGACGGCCACCGCCCAGGCCCTGGCCGAGTGCCTTCGACAGTCGGGCATCGAAGAGGTCACGTGCGATCGAGCATTCCCCCTGATCTTCCTCCATGAACTTCACGAGGCCGGCATCAAGGTCGTCTACGACCCCGGGCTCGGAACGATCGAACGCCGGTCCAAGGACGAGCAGGAACTCGAGGCACTCCGGGAAGCGCAGTCCGATACCGAGGCCGCCATGGAAATGGCATGCCGACTCGTAGCGACGGCCGACGTCGATGTGGATGGTGTCCTGCAGCGGGATGGAGCCGCCCTGACCTCCGAGCGTGTCCGCGAGGCCATCGACGTATTCCTGCTTCAGAGGAATTATTCGAATCCCGGCAGCATCGTCGCTGGTGGAGCCCAATGCGCCGACTGCCATGAACTGGGCAGCGGTCCGTTGCGAACGAGTGAAACCGTGATCATCGACATCTTCCCGAGGAATCGATCCACCCTGTACAACGGCGACTGCACCCGGACCGTCGTTCACGGTGACATCCCGGATGAGGCCCGGAAGATCCACGCGATCGTCAAGGAAGCGAAGCAGCAGGCCATCTCCACGATTCGAGCCGGGGTGACAGGAGAATCCGTGCACCAGGCGACCATCGATCTGATCACCGCTCACGGCTACCCTGTCGGGCCGCCACCGGAGGCTCCGGCGAACGACTTCGTCGGCATGGTCCACGGGACCGGTCATGGCATCGGGCTCGATGTCCATGAACCACCACTGCTTGACCTGAAGGGACCGGAACTCGTCGTTGGTGATGTCCTGACCGTGGAACCGGGCCTGTATGGACGCACCGTCGGCGGGGTCAGGATCGAGGACATGGTGGCCGTGACGGAGGATGGCTGCGAGAACTTCAACAGGCTCCCGGAAGAACTCGACTGGCGATGATCCCGTCCCCAGGTTTCAGGACAGGACCGGTGGCATCGGGCAGTCCAGCGAGTCGGCGATGCCACGAAAGAGCAGCGACTCCTCCACCGTGGTCTTCCCGTCATGATCAATGCTTGCAAGACACGCCTGGAGGAGGATCTTCCGATCCTTGAAACCGAGATCCTGGAGCTTCTCCAGCCTCTGGCGCAATGATCGCAAGGTGCATTCCGATTCACCGGGCATCGAGTGTGATCCACCGAGAACATTCATGCCGGCCTCGTAGGCTTCGAGTCGCTGTCCAACATCCTCCGAGCCGGTGAAGCACACCGTCGCAAGCACCATCGCCGCCGATTCCATTCTGGATTTCAGGGTGCGCGGACGCGAGCGATGGGTGACTTCCGGATCAAAGCGCTCACCGAGATGCTTCTCGAGAACTTCGTGGACCGTCCACTCGAACAGGTTGACCTGTCCGTCGGACCTGATGAGTTGAACGACAGCCTTCATGTACGTGTCGTACTGTTCTCGAGACATCCGTGCCAGGGACGGAATGCAGAGATCGATCAAGGGCAGTTGCTGGACCGGATGCAGTTCCACGACCATTCCGTGGAACACCCCGACGGCGTCAAGATGCCCCTCGTCGAGGATGGCCTCAATCAAGGTCATCTGGCGCTTCCGCTCACCCGTATCCGGATGAAGAAGAAGCGCAAGGACGACCAGGCGGGCCGACCACGTGTCATGCGTTGCCTCGATGATGTCGGCGGGAATGGAATCCAGCAGGACGCCGGCCGACGCGACCTCGGCGGCACCAGGCGAACCTGCGGCCTCGACCGCATCGGCCAGGTGGGCCGTGGAGACATGGTTGCTGAACCCGGCGAAGGAACCCTGTCCGGCTTCGGACTCGACACCGGTGACGATCGAGTCCACATCGACCTGCTCGATCCTGGAAATCCGAACGGCCAGGGGTGGATGCGTGGCGAAGACCGACTTCATGGCCTGTGAAAAGAACATGTGGTTGTACTCGGTCGCCTGGGCGGGCATGGCCGTGCTGGCGTCAAGACCTGCGATGGCACGGAGGGCACTACCGATACCCTCCGGATTCCTCGTGTACTGGACCGCCGAGGAGTCCGCGAGGAACTCGCGCTGCCTAGACACGGAGGCCTGGATCAGGCGACCGAAGAAGGTGCCGATGAAGCCAAGGGCAGCGAGAACGAGTCCGATGATCATGATCGCGATCAGCGCCCCACCCCCGTCCTTCTTGTTCGATGACCTTCGAGTCGATCCGGAGTGGGCCATGAACCGTACCAGCTGCCAGCCGATCATGCCCATGACCAGCAGTCCGTAGATGACACCGATCAACCTGATGTTCAGCCGCATGTCTCCATTGAAGATGTGGCTGTATTCGTGGGCGATGACGCCCTGCAACTCGTCCCGGCTGAGATGCTCGACGCTTCCCCGGGTGACCCCGATGACCGCATCGGTCGACTTGTATCCCGCCGCGAAGGCGTTGATCGTCTCATCGTCGATGAGATAGACCGGCGGCACGGGAACGCCCGACGCGATCGCCATTTCCTCGACGACATTCAGCAGTCTCCGCTGGCCCGGGGTGGCGGCGGCATGGTCGAGCAGCGTTCCTCCGAGCGATTCGGCGACGACACTCCCGCCCGAGGAGAGTTGACCGATGCGCACGAGGCATCCACCCCCGACCACCAGGATGGTGAACCCGAGTACGCCCAGCAGCACCTTGTAATTCCACCAGTTCATCGACTGGGTAGAGCCCGCATCCGCTTCGCTCGACGCGAAGCCGTTGAGCAGGATCATTCCCGTCGCGTACAGGCCGGCCACGATCAGCAGGATCGCGATCGAAAAGTAGATGACCAACCTGCCGGTCTTCCGGCGAGCCTTGTCCTGGTGCTCGTAGAAGTTCATGGCCATGTCACACCCGGCGCCGGCGAGGCATGATCAGGAGAAATCGACCTTCGGGGCTTCCTTCATCGAGTCATCCTCGATCTCGAACATCGCGGCCTCGTTGAAACTGAACATCGAGGCGATGATGTTGTCCGGGAACTTCTCCCGCATCACGTTGTAGTGCATGACCGAATCGTTGTATCCCTGGCGGGCGAAGGACACCTTGTTCTCGGTGCTCGTCAGCTCCTCCTGGACCTGCAGCATGTTCGCGCTCGCCTTCAGGTCCGGATAGGCCTCGACAGCCACGTTCAACCGACCAAGCGATCCGGCAAGAGCGCCCTCCGCTCCGATCAGGGAGTGCATGGCACCGGCGTTCGTCGGATCACCCGCCACGGCCTTCGCTGCGGCGGCGGCCTGGTTCCGGGCTTCGGTAACGGCTTCGAGCGTCTCCCGCTCGTGCTTCATGTAGCCCTTCGCCGTTTCCACGAGATTCGGAATCAGGTCGTAGCGACGCGTCAACTGGACATCGATCTGAGCGTAGGCGTTCTTGACGCGGTTTCGCCCTACGACGAGCTTGTTGTACATCCCGACGATCCAGAGAAGCAGGAGAATCCCGACTCCGCCGAGAACCAAGAAGATGATGAACATGATGGTTTCCTCCTCGCTCAGGTAGACTTCTTCTACCGTAACAAAGACGGGAGTCGTACGCATGGACCGGGAGCCACCCTCCCCTGGACCCGATGACCAGGAGCAGAAGAAGGATCACCGGTTCTTCTCGCTGCTCCATGGGCAGCGGGAGAAGGCCCGCAAGGGGTTCCAGGCGCTCAAGGAACACCTTGCGGAAGAAAGTGACGAAACGAAGGCGATGCTCGAGATCTACCATCGCTCCCTTGAAGGCAAGGCCACCAAGGAGGAACTCCACGAGGCCAATGAGCAGTTCAAGGACCTCATCAGGATCGCCGGCATGGGAACGTTCTTCGGTCTCGTACCCGGAAGCATGCTCCTGCTTCCTCTTGCGATCGCTGGCGCAAACAGGATGGGCATACGCCTGCTTCCCTCCTCGTTCGTCCACAAGGCCGATGAAGGAGAGGAGTCGTCGAACCCATGAGTGATCGACTTCCACCAGGCGCCGATTCCCTGCACTCGCCGGCCCTCCTGGTCTTCATGGGATCCGTGCGGCGAAACATCCAGTCGGTCATCGATGCCGTGGGGTCGTCCGATGCATGGCGACCGCACGTGAAGACCACGAAGATGGCCCCGGTCTTCACGGCGATGCTCGATGCAGGCATCCGGCACTTCAAGTGCGCCACGACCCGGGAACTGGAACACCTGCTCGGGACGATCCGGAACCATGGAACCGATGGGTGCGACATTCTCCTTGCCCACCATCTTCATGGACCCGCCCTCGAACGGGCCGCTGCCCTGGCCCGGGAAGATGATGCCATCCGCTGCGCCACCCTGGTCGAGGATCCTTCCGGACCAGAACGCGTCGACACGTCACTTTCTCTCTTCGTCGATGTCCACACCGGCATGGACCGAACAGGAATTCCGCTGGGCGACATCGAGCGGATGGAAGTCACCATCGCCGCATGCGGCGATCGGTTTCGCGGGCTCCATGTCTACGACGGTCAGTTCCACGGACTCGACCCGGATACGCGACGGCGGGCGGCCCACGCAACCTACGGGGAACTCCTGGGTGTACTGAGGACGCTTGGAATCAAGGGAGAACTCGTGACGTCGGGGACACCGACCTTCAGGGACGCCGTCGCCTACACGGGTTTCAGCGAGCATGAAGGCCTGGTCCACCGTGTGTCACCTGGAACCGTCGTCTTCAATGATCTCAGGAGCGTCGAGGAACAACCAGACCTTGAACTCGAACACGCCGCCTGCATCCTGTCCCGGGTCGTATCCTCCCCCGCGACGGGAATCATCACCTGTGATGCAGGATCGAAATCGATCGCGGCCGAGGCTGGCAACCCCTGCGCCATCGTCGAAGGCATGCCCGGCATCGAGGCTCGTTCGCCAAGCGAGGAACATCTGCCCCTTGCATCGGGCCCAGGTCCTGCTCCCGATGTCGGCTCACTGCTGCTGCTGATTCCTCGACATGTATGCCCGAGCGTGAACCTGCACGAGCGGGCCGTGCTCGTCGAGGATGACGGGTCCTGGTCGATCGTACCGGTCGATGCGAGGGCGCACGACCAGCTCCCGGTTTCATGAACCTGGAACGCGCACCTTCATGATCCCGTTCATCGTGGTCCAGTGACCCGGGTAGGTGCACACGTATACGTAGTCGCCGGGTTCCTCCGGGACCGTGAAGACGAGTTCCGCCGATGAGCGTGGTTCCACGATGGGGATCCAGTGCAGGACCTCCCTCATCTTCGGGACGTAGTGTCGAGCCTTGGCGTTCGTCGTCGTACCCAGCAGGGTCGCCTTGCGACCGATCTCCCTCAGGCTGCCCGGCGTGCCGATGACCAGGTTGTGCGGCTTGTCGTCCGGGTTGGTCAGGACCAGTCGCACCGTCGCTCCGGCCTCGACGGTGAACTCCTTGATGTCGTAGTCCATCCGGTACGGAGCGGCGGCGAGTTCGATGGTCGGCACGCGAAGGGAGGCGAGCCGCCTGCCGAGGTTCGGCTCCCGGTCCGCGATCGCCATGGCCGCGACGAGCACCGGGTCATCCTGGGATTCCAATGGAATCGGTTCGACGAGTCCATGAATCACCTCGCCCAGCGACTCCGACCACGGCACGCTGCCGCCGGCCGCCAGGGTCTGCAGCGCGGCGATCCGGATCCGTCCGGAGGGATCATCGTTCAACACGTGGTGGACGGGTTCCTTCGACGCCGGCTGGTCGACTCGCTGCCAGGCCGTTCCCCGGCGATCATCGAGGATCGTCACCGTGTACCCGTCGATGCGCTTCCAATAGGGTTCATCCTGTCGATTGTGGAGCACGATCTCATCGATCTCATGCATCGAGCCCAGGTCGAGTTCCCACCATGGATCAAGGCCGTTCTCGGTTGTGTGGGATTGTGAACCGCTTGCGTAGGAGGGACTGGCATCTCCATCGATGGCCCTCCCGGGAACTCCACCCCATGCCACGGATGACTGGGTGGCTGTCCCTTCCATCGCGATGTTCCTCCCGCCGGAATACACCTCGACCTCCGCCAGGGTCAACGGCTTCGAGCCGGGAAGGTCGATGCGCACGAAGCGACCGGCTCGTGGTTGCTCGCCCTCGCCACTCGAGGTTCGCCATGCAAGTGGCTCAATGACATAGTCCGCGACCCGCAGGTTGGCCTCGTCCCGCAAGGGACCCTCGGGAAGCAGGCGGACCGCCTCGAGCCACCTTTGCACAGCCTGCTCGGAGACATCTGGTCCTTCCAATGGATCCAGTGCATTGCTGCGGGCGATCATCTCCGCCGACATGAGCGCGCGTCGAGTCGGTTCAAGTCGAGCCGCCTGCATGGCCGGGGTGAGACGCGATGCGATCGACTGCAGTTCGGATTGATCCATTGTTCCAAGGAGAAGTCCCGGCCGGCTTGATTCACCTGCCGTTCGGGCATCATCCCGGTTCAGCTCGAGAAGCCAGGCCTCGGCCGGTGTCACGCCTTCTTCCATTGCAACCGCTTCCATCGCCGCTCGACGTCGAGCCGGCGGAGCGTCCGATCGCCGAAGCAATGCACGCTCGACGGCCGGCAATGGCTGCATCCTGATGAGTTCACCGGTTGATACACCCGTCAACAGGTCATCGATCGCACCTGGATTCGCCTCGGCGTAGGGCCATCCTTCCTGCATGGCCACCGTCCAATGTGGCGCCAGTTCGACGATGGTCTCTTCGAGCACGTGATCAAGGGTCCGGTCACCCGGGTGCTGCGCAGCTTCCAGCGCGATCTCCGCACCTTCGAGGTTGTCGAGCCAGGAAGCCGCGACCACCGCCTCGAGGCGGACACGGGGAGTCGGATCGTTCGCCGCGGCGCGGAGCAGGTCCGGAGCATCCGGTACACGATCCGCCCACGCCGAGAGAGCACGCACCGCGGCTGCACGGGCGCGGGGATCCGGGCTCTGGAGGATGCCACGGAGATATTCGGCATCCACGACATCGTGGTTCTGCAGCACCCAGAGGGCCTCGAGGCGGTCATGCTCGCCGGCGCCGGGGCGTGAGGACCATTCCATGACCGCCGCAACCACTTCACTCCTTGGCTTTCTCCTGAGCGCCAGCCTCGCTCGATCGCGTGTTCGACGCTCCGGGTGTTCCAGGACCGTGAAGAGTTCCCCGGTGCTCATCCCGGAGACGTCGATCACATCCGACAGGGGTGCATCGGTGCGGACAAGGCGCCAGATTCGACCATGTGCATGGTCACGATTCGGATCACGGAGCGAGTGCTGCATGTGCCCGATGAGCGGGTTGTACCAGTCCACGAACCAGAGGGCTCCATCCGGGCCGACCTGGATGTCGCATGGACGGAACAAGGGGTCATCCGATACCAGGAGATCACGTTCGAAACTCCCCTTGATGCCCGAGCCGGCGTCCGACAGGCCATGCTGCCTGATGCCCCGCAAGGTGATGACATTCGTAAGGAGGTAGTCGCCCTGGAGCTCCTCCCCGAGATGCTCGCTTGAAACAACCTCGCATCCCCCCGTCGGACGGATGCTCTTGTCGTCGAACGAAGGCACGCCACGATGCTTTCGGTCGTAACTCATCCTCGATGCGATGTTCGCCCCGAGGTAGTTCGCACCACCGGAGGCGTCGGCGACATAATCCTGTCCCCAGTCGTCGAAGACATGGCCCCAGGGATTGGCGAAAGCGTACGAAACGTGGACCCTCACCTTGCCCGTGGTCGGCTCATAGCGGAAGACCGCCCCGTTCTTGACCCGGACCGGGCCATGCGGGGTCTCGACCTGTGAATGATGGAATGTCCCCTCCTGGAAATACAGGCCGCCTCCTGGACCCCACTCGAAGGCGCTCAAGGCGTGATGACTGTCCTCGGTGCCGAATCCATGCAGGACGACCTCCCTCGTATCCGCCTTCCCGTCGCCATCGGTGTCCTGGAGAAAGACGAGGTTCGGTTGCGCAGCGACGTAGGCACCTCCGTCTCCCAGTTCGAAACCGGTGGGAACATGGAGCCCTTCCGCGAACACATCGCAGTAATCGGCCCGCCCATCGCCATCGACGTCCTCGAATACCAGGAGCTTGTCTTCCGGTTCCACCCCCGGCAGGTACTGGGGATAGGTCGGAATGGCGAGTACCCAGAGTCGCCCCTGTTCGTCGAATGAAAGAGAGACGGGGTTGGCCAGTTCCGGGAAGTCCTGTTCGCTGGCAAAGCAGTGCAGTTCGTATCCTTCAGGTACCTGGAAGCCGGCCTTCGTACCTGGGGGATCACGGAACACGATGTCCGGCCCGGCATAGTTGCTCTCGATCTCGACGAGTTCACCGGTGTCTTCATCATCAATCGGTCCCGGATCACGACCTGCCGCGAGTGCATGCACGCGTTCATCTCGGTGTGCAACCATCTCATCGAGTTTCGACATCTCGGCCGGGAAGTTCACCACGCCGAAGGGGTTCTTCCGTCCGCCCATGACGTAGTAGGAATTGATTGGACGGTAGCGGTAGAAGTACTGCCGGTTCTTCTCGATGACGGCCTCCCGAAGGGGTTCGAGGCGTTCCCAGTCGGTCTCGGAGTCCTTCGATGGTCGATCATGTGCCCCTGGATCGAATGCCGAATGGAAGAGCTGCTCACTGATCAGGCTGTTGCCCGTCTCCGTGAGGTGAATGCCGTTGATCGTGAAATGCGGTCCGATGGGGATATCCCAGAGCTTCATCGACGGCTCATGGAGGTCGACGAACCGGACTCCCTGCTCTGCCGCGACCTGGCGCATCGATTCGGTGTAGGCCGCGAGATCCACGTTGTGGGACGTGCCGTCCGGGAAGTTGCCCCCGATGTCCTCATGGGCGATCGGTGAAACCAGGATGATCTCCGGCTCGGCCCCTCCGGGCTTGAGATCCCGCATCGAGATGATGAAATCCCGCAGGGACTCTTCGAAGGCCGGTCGGCCCGCTTCCCCCGAAAAGGACTCGTTCATCCCGAAGCAGGCGATGATGACATCCGCCTGCTCCTGCAGGAGGTACTCCTCCATGGTGCCGAAGTCGAGTGGCCGAGGCTGAAGTGAAGGCGTATCACCCGACCAGCCGAGATTGCGGACGATCAATCCATGCTCCGGGTACGCAGACTGCAACAGTGCCTCAAGATGCCCGAAATGGGCCATTCGCTCAGCAAAGGTATTGCCGACGATGGCGATCCGATCTCCCTTGGAAGGCACGAGGGGGCCGTCGGGTGCTTCCCTCGCCATTCCATGGCCATGTCCATGGCCATGAGAGGAAACAGCAGCTGAATCCTCGTGGCTCCCGCCCCCGCATCCAGGCAGGAACAGGGTTGCCGCCACCACCAGGGAAGGCCATCTGCATCGCATCAGGCCATGGTATCAGGCCTCAAGGCACCCCTGCTGCTGGTTCAAATCGTCTCTGAATGGGTCCCCAGAGGCCACTCTCGTCGAAATGTGCTCCTTTTTCAAAGACGTGCTGACAGGTTCGCTCTCTGGGTGCAGAAGCAACGTGAGAGAGCCCCCAACGGCTGGCCACATCGAGCCGGCCCCAAGCGAGATGAGAGCATCATGAACTACTCAAGCACGAAATCGAACCTGAAGAAATGTGCAAGCCTCGCCGCCATCGCGGTAACGGCTTCCTTCGCAATGGCAAACAACACCACCGAGCCGGGAGCATGCTGTGTTCCGCAGGCCGATGGTGGCTACCTCTGCTACGTCCTGACCGAGAGCAACTGTGAACACCAGGGTGGGTACTACTACGGGAACGGGACCTCCTGCTCGGATCCGTTCGTGGAATGCGAATCGGCCGAGGAACCGGGAGCATGCTGTGTTCCACAGGATGATGGAACACTGCTCTGCTACGTCATCACATCCCAGGATTGCCAGGCACAGAATGGGTTCTACTACGGTGATGGAACCTCATGCACCGACCCGTTCGTTGAATGTGATGAACCCCAGAGTCATCGAGGAGCCGGCTGCTTCGAGGACGCCTCCGGGAACCTGACCTGCCAGATGCTGTACGAGAACGAATGTCTCGATCTCATGGGCACCTGGTATGGCCAGAACGTCACCTGCAGTGATCCACAGGTGAACTGCGTCGTGGTCAATGAGGAAGGCGCCTGCTGCTACGAGTTCGACAACATCTGGATCTGTGACGTAATGATCGAGGAATTCTGCGTCGACCTTGATGGATTCTGGTACGGACCAGGCATCAACTGCAGCAATCCCCAGGTCGAATGCTACAACGAACCTGTCGACGAATGCGAGATCCATGAGGCCTCGAATTGCGCTGGTCGGCCCCGCTACGCCGACCCCGAGTATTCCCAGGTCTTCGGTGATGGCCGCGTCGCCGTCGAAACCGCTGCACCCTCGATCCTCGGTGGCCAGGTCGTCACGGTCTTCGACCTGACCAACCTGAATCTTGCTCCGAATGACAGCTGGTTCTCGATCAATCGCTACAGCGATCCGGACTGGTCAAGCCAGATCCTCGGCAGCATCTTCGGCCTGGCCGTCGATGGCGACGGGAACATCTTCGTCACCGCTACGAAGAGCTGGAACAACGACTGGCCCGGAATCGGAGGCTGGGGAGCCGTCTATCGACTCGACCACCTCACCGGCGATGTCACCGTATTCGCGACACTTCCAAATACAGGTGCTTCCCTCGGGAACATCACCTGGGACTGTGACAACAACCAGTTCTTCGTCTCAAGCATGGAAGACGGACTTGTCTACCGGCTCGACGCCTCCGGTGCGATCCTCGACAAGTTCGATCATGGTACGCCCTGGACCGGCAGCCCCGGACCAGCCGCGCTTGGTGACCGGGTCTGGGCCGTCGAAGTCCATGGTGGTCGCCTCTACTACTCCGTCTGGAACGAGGATCGACTCAACAAGTCGGCGACGGAAGCCAACCAGATCTGGTCGGTGGCACTCGATGCATCCGGTCAGCCCACCGGCGCAGAGCGACTCGAAGTCGACATCCCCGGGTACTACAAGAGTGGCCAGACGGAATACAGTTCACCCGTCTCCGACATCCGGTTCACCCACTACGGTTCCATGCTCCTCGCCGAACGAAGCATGAACGGCTGGACCAATCTCACCGCCCATGACGCCCGTGCCCTCGAGTTCGAGTGCGTGGACGGTGTCTGGATCACCGATGTCAATCGGTTCCACGTCGGCGACAACATGGCCTTCAACCCCGGCCACAACGCCTCCGGCGGCATCGATGCCATCCCCGAGCAGCTCTTCGCTTCAGGTGATGCACTCGACCTGGGATCACCCGACACGATCTACGGATTCCAGGTGCTCCCGATGTCCGGTGGAAACGTCACCAACAGCAAGATCGTCGACTACCAGGACAACCTGACCGTCCAGGACAAGACCCTCATCGGCGACCTCGTAGTCACTCCCGAGCGGGAAACCTGCCCCGGCGATACCAACGGCGACCTGGTCATCGACATCACCGACCTGCTGATCGTGATCGGTGACTGGGGCCCCTGCGGGAATCCCGGAGGCTGCCCCGGTGACATCGACGGCAACGGCGTCGTCAACGTCATCGACCTCCTTGCAGTCATCGCCAACTGGGAGATCCCTGCTGAGTCCAACCCATGCATGCGAGGGGGAGAGTGCGCCCCGGCCGAGTAATCGGCCGGGGCGTTGCTGTTGGGCAGATGGGTGTTTGAAGGCTAGCATGGCTGTCGCGAAACAGGCCATCCGCCGGAATCCAACCATGAAGCTGCCGGGTCACTCCCTCCTGAAATGCTGCACGCTCCAAACTGCATGCTTGCTTGCATGCCTCCTCCTTGCAGGCTGCGCATCGACTCCCGAGGTCACGCAGGGGCAGGACATCGCCGATCCAGCCACCATCGAAGCGGTGACGCCCATCGAGGAACACGAAGGGGCGCCCTGGGGCTGGGTCTTCTGGTTCCTGTGCGGAGTGGTGATTCTCATGATGGTCGTGGACCGGATGAAACCCGGTGAAGCGGACCAGGACACCCCGGCGAAGCGCTGGTTCCGGGCGAACCTGAAGGTCATCATCGTGCTGCTGTCCATCTGGGCGATCGTCTCATTCGGATGCGGCATTCTCCTGGCCCCGTGGCTGAACCAGTTCAACCTCCCCGGCACCGGCTACAAGCTGGGCTTCTGGTTCGCCCAACAGGGATCGATCTACGTCTTCGTCCTGCTGATCTTCGCCTACGTCCTCATCATGAATCGACTGGATCGACGCCATGGCGTCGAGGAGGACTGACCCGTGGACGTCCAGACCTGGACCTGGATCTTCGTCGGCGGCACTTTCGCCCTCTACATCGGCATCGCCTGGTGGTCGAGAGCCCGATCGACCGGAGACTTCTACGTCGCCAGCAAGCATGTCTCTCCACTGGCCAACGGCATGGCGACGGCCGCCGACTGGATGAGCGCCGCCTCGTTCATCGGCATGGCGGGTCTCATCGCCTTCATGGGCATCGACGGCTCCGTCTACCTGATGGGATGGACGGGCGGCTACGTGCTCCTGGCACTCCTGCTGGCCCCCTACCTCCGCAAGTTCGGCAAGTACACGGTGCCTGAGTTCGTGGCCGATCGCTACTACTCGCAGACCGCTCGAACGGTCGCCATCATCTGCGCCATCTTCATCTCGTTCACCTACGTGGCAGGACAGATGCGCGGTGTCGGCATCGTGTTCAGCCGGTTCCTCGAGGTTGACATCACCCTGGGCGTCATCATCGGGATGGGCATCGTGTTCACATACGCGGTCCTCGGGGGCATGAAGGGCATCACCTACACCCAGGTCGCCCAGTACTGCGTCCTGATCTTCGCCTACATGGTGCCTGCGATCTTCCTCTCGATGATGATTGCCGGAAACCCCCTGCCCCAGGTGGGCCTGGGCGGAGCCAACGACGCGGGAATCTGGGTACTGGAACGACTCGACGGACTCCAGCACGACCTGGGCTTCTCCTCCTACACGGAGTATCAGGGGTCGATGGTCAACATCGTCTGCATCACGGCAGCCCTGATGCTGGGAACCGCCGGACTGCCGCACGTCATCATCCGTTTCTACACAGTCCGCAAGGTCCGGGACGTGAGGGTGTCGGCCGGGTGGGCCTTGCTGTTCATCGCGATTCTCTACACGACCGCCCCGGCGATCGCGGTCTTCGCTCGCGGCAACCTGCTCGAAAAGGTGCCCGACCAGTCGTACGTCGACGTACGGCAGAACGAGGAGTGGTTCGTGACCTGGGAAAACACAGGCCTGATCGCCTGGAAGGATCACGACGCGGACGGACGCATCGACTACACCAGCGGCAAGCCGTTCAAGGGCAAGCCGAGCTTCGCCACGGAGGAGCCTCTGCGAGGCGCACATGGAGAACGGCTCGTGGTGAACGAGGACGTGCCCGGCGACAACGAGTTGTACATCGATCGGGACATCATGGTCCTGGCCAATCCAGAGATCGCGGGACTGCCTCCGTGGGTCATCGCCCTCGTGGCCGCAGGTGGACTGGCTGCGGCGCTTTCGACTGCGGCGGGGCTCCTGCTCGTCGTATCTTCCGCCATTTCACACGACCTGCTGAAGGGCGTGATCTCTCCGAAGATCTCCGAGCGCAAGGAACTGATCGCGGCACGCATCGCGGCCGCGGTCGCCGTAGTCGGAGCCGGGATCCTCGGGATCTACCCGCCCGATTACGTGGCCGCGGTGGTGGCCTTCGCATTCGGGCTTGCGGCCTCCTCCTTCTTCCCCGCAATCGTCATGGGAATCTTCTCGAAACGATTCAACCGCGAAGGTGCCATCGCGGGAATGATCTGCGGACTGGCATTCACGACCAGCTACATCATCTGGTTCAAGTTCATTTCACCCGAAACGAACACCGCCGAGCACTGGCTGCTTGGAATCTCCCCCGAAGGCATCGGCAGCATCGGCATGTTGATCAACTTCGCGATCGGCCTCGCGGTCTCATCAGTCACGGCTCCTCCACCGAAGGACGTGCAGGATCTGGTTGAATACATCCGTATCCCCGGGGAACCCGGATCACGGTAGGCAAACCCCGTATTCACGCCTCCTGCCTCTACAATCCAGATGGAAG
>PBMX01000033.1 GCA_002722935.1 Phycisphaerae bacterium
CCTCGGGACGAACAACCGCTGCAGTCCCCTGAAGTACCGGGAGGGTGAGCAGGAGGACGGCACGCCGCGCTACATCGATGCGACCGATCGATGCCTTGCCACGATCGAGCGCCACGGAATGGATGCGCTCATCGTCATCGGAGGCGACGGGACCATGAGCTGCACGGCACCGCTCGTCACCTCAGGCGTCCCCTGCGTCGGGGTTCCAAAGACCATCGACAACGACATCCACGGCTGCGAACTCTCCTTCGGCTTCACGACGGCGATGACCACCGCGACCATGTCGCTGGACCGGTTGCATTCGACCGCGGACAGCCACCACCGGGTGATGGTCTGTGAACTCATGGGTCGCAACTCCGGCTGGCTCACGCTCGGAGCCGGCGTCGCCTCGGGTTCGGACATCATCCTGATCCCCGAGATCCCCTTCGACATGGATGTCATCTGCGACTTTCTCGATGAACGCATGACCTCGCCTGCGGGATTCGCGATCATCGCCTGCGCAGAAGGTGCCAGGGCGGCCGGCGAAGAACAGACCGTCTCCAAGGTGGTCGGAGACAGCGTCGACCCGGTTCGACTCGGAGGAATTGGACACAGGGTGGCGGATGAACTTGAACGTCGACGTGGATTCGAGGTGCGCACGACCGTTCTCGGCCACGTGCAGCGCGGAGGCGCCCCGGTCGCAACCGACCGCATCCTTGCCACGAGGTTCGGCGTCGCCGCGATGGAACTTCTTCTCTCCGGGAAGCATGATCGAATGATCACCTGGGCGAATGGAACGATCGGGGACATCGGCATCCTCGACGCCGCCGGGAAGCAGCGTCTCGTCGGTCTTGATCCCCCCCTCATCGACGCCGCGCGAGCCGTTCGAACCTGCATGGGCGACCGGAGATAGAGCATGCGATACGCCATCTTCCTCGATCGCGACAACACCATCATCCGGAACGATGATCATCTCGGCGATCCCGCAGGGGTCGAACTCTTCGAGGACTCAGTCGAATCGCTGCTTCGATTCGTCGAGGCCGGATACGAACTGGTCGTCGTGACGAACCAGAGCGGCGTCGCGCGAGGCCTCTTCACCGAGGAGGATGTACACGCGGTGCACGAGACGATCAGGAAACAGGTTCGTGACGCCTCCGGTGGACATGATCTCCTGGTGCACTGGTACCACAGTCCATACCACCCGGATGGACATGTCGAGCCGTTCAACATCGCGCACGACACCAGGAAGCCCGAGCCGGGGATGCTTCACCAGGCTGCCGCGGAACTGGACCTCGATCTCACCGGGAGCTGGATGATCGGGGATACCCCCCGCGATGTCCGTGCCGGGCAGAACGCGGGGTGCCGGACCATCCTGCTTCGTCACAGTGGCTACGAGACGATGGACGAACCGGCCCCCGACGCCGTCGTGAACAGTCTCGCCGATGCCGTGGACATCATCCTGGACCTGCCCTCGTGATCGTCCAACCGAACATCGATCGCCTGCTGATCGTGGCGCCATCGTGGATCGGGGATGCCGTCATGGCGAGCGTCATGTTCCGCGCTGCGCGCAAGGCCTGCCCCGATGCATGCATTTCCCTCGCGTCACGTCCCTACCTCCACCCGCTGCTTGACGGGCTCCCGTGGTTCGATCGGCTGGAAGCCCTCGAGATGGGTGGTCTGCTGGGCCCCGTCCGCGCAGGTCGATCACTCGCCGCAGGCCGACCCGATGCGGTCGTCCTGCTTCCAGGCAGCTTTCGGTCGGCGATGATGGCCTGGTGGACCCGCGCCCCCCTTCGCATCGGCACGAACCGGGACGGTCGTGGCATGCTGTTGACGAATCCCCTGCCGGATGCCGATCGATCAAGTCCCGTGTCCGCCATCGAGCAGTACCGCCGCATCGCCGAAGCATGCTTCGGCGAGGACGCTGCAGCAGATGCGTCTCTTCAACTCGTGGCGACCGAGGATGACGAGGCGGAGGCCCATCGCGTGCTGGGTGAAGAAGAGTCTCCACTGCTGCTGGTGCCGGGCGCAAATCGCGAGGACAAGCGATGGCCGGTGCAGCACTTCGCGGCGACCGCCGATGCCCTCCACGAATCACATGGACTGAGGCCCGTCATCACCGGCGCCCCGGGAGAGGCCGATCTGGCGGCGGAACTTGCAGCGGAGATCAACTGCGATGCGATCGATGCAGTGGCCGCGGGCATGAAACTCGGGGCCTTGAAATCGGTCGCCTCCCGTGCACGCCTCGCCATCGTCAACGATACGGGGCCGAGACACGTGGCGGCCGCGATGGGCACGCCACTGGTCAGCCTGTTCGGACCCACGGATCATCGCTGGGCGCACCTGCCGGGGATCCGCGAACACAGGTTGCTCGGCGATCCCTTCCTTCCAGAGGAGGTCATGGCGGATCGACACCCCGAGAGGTGCGGCATCGATCGAATCACGGTCGGGGATGTGACCGTAGCCGCGAGAGCACTGCTCGACGCTGGGACGTCTCGAGGGAACTGAGCGCCGCGCGCAGAACGGACGCCCATCCGTCAGCCAGCAGATTCCGGCGTGATCGGAGCTCGACATCCAGTCGCTCGAGCATTCGATAGATCGCCCAGGGCTTCGAGAAACTCAGCCGCACATCGACGGTGTCGATCAACCAGACACGCGGCTGCTCTCCCTGATCCTCGATGATGATGTTCGAGAGCTTCATGTCCCGGTGCACGAACCCTCCCCCGGCGATGCGGTCGATCATCAATCCCACCTGGGTCGCGAACGCCCTGGTCCGGTCGACATCGCCATCGGCTCCTTCCAGATATTCCAGCGCAGTCGATCCATGCGCCCAGTCGATCTCGAGCGTGCAACCCGAGAGGGACCACGACGGCCCGCAGATGATCCGCGGCGTGGGCACCTGGATCGAGTCGAGCCGCTTGGCTCCTCGTCGCTGTCGCTGTGGCTGAGCCAGCCCGAGCAGGCCCGTCAGGACGAGTTTCGGTCCAAGCGGCCAGGTCTTCAACGTGCTTGGTCCCGAACCGGGCCGCTGGAGTTTCCAGACGGCTCGACCATCACGGCGTCCCTTGATGTGTTCGACGGCATGGAGCGGGTCACGGGCCACGAGCGAAGGATAGCGACGCTGGGTCACCTCGTCGTGGTCGTGTAGGCTGTATCCCATGCGGAGCGGTTCCTGATGGACATGACATGGCTGGGATGCATGATCGGGGCCTACCTTCTCGGGTCGATTCCATTCGGTGTGCTCATCGGGCGAGCACGAGGCATCGACATCAGGGAGCATGGTTCGAAGAACATCGGCGCGACGAATGTCGGCCGCGTCCTCGGCCGACCTCTCGGGCTGCTCTGTTTCTTTCTGGACATGGCCAAGGGAGCCATTCCCGTGCTCGTTGCCGGCAGGCTGCTCGGGACGCTGGGCCTGACCACGATGGAAGCCGGCGCAGGCGACCTCTGGTTGTGGATGCTCGTGGCGCTGGCCGCCCTTGCGGGGCACATGTACTCGCCCTTCCTTCGATTCGGCGGAGGCAAGGGAGTAGCGACTGCATTCGGTGGCCTCGTTGCCATGTGGCCCGTCCTGACCATCCCCGCCCTGGTGGCCCTGGGCTCCTGGATCCTCGTCGTCATGAGTACGAGGGTCGTATCCGTTGCAAGCATGGCAGCCGCCCTGATCATGCCGATCGCCACGCTCGCGATGATGCTGCTGGGCGGCAGCCGGAGTGAACCACGACCGGACACGCTCGACCTGCTCGCCAGTGGGTCCGCCCCGCTGCTGACCACCATCGGGATCGCAGGACTCGTCCTCTGGCGACATCGATCGAATATTCGTCGCCTGCTCCGGGGCGAGGAACACGTGATCAAGTCGAAGAACTGAAGACGACCAGGAAGACCACGAAGACCGCCAGGGGCATCCGAAGGTCGACTGCATGCCGCAACTTCTCGGCCTTGAATCGCCTCAGCAGGAACTGCGTGGAGACGATGAGCAGTGGAACGCCCAGCCCGACGACGGGTGACACCGAGCCGATCAACCAGAGCGACAGGAGAATCAGCGCGGAACCGAACGTGATCGTATCGGAGACGATCCTGGCCCGGGCATGCCCGAACCGGATCGGCATGGTCCGGGTTCCGGTCCGCTGATCGGCCTCGGTGTCGGCGAAGTCGCAGAGGATCGCATCGGAGAGGACGAGCAGAAACAGGACGAGAAGAACCGTCGCCATCGTCGGGTCGTCGCCCGGGAACTCGACTGCACCGAAGAAGGCTAGCGCCATGCAGAAGGCCGCCATGGACAGGGCCACCACGGCGTTCTTGAGATACAGGCGGTCACGAACACGCTTCCCGTCTGAACCATGGCCGTAGCACAACATGCCGAACACGGAAGCCGGCACGAGCAGGCATGCCCACGGATCGACGAAGAAGAGCATGATGAAGGAGAGGACCCCGGACGCCCAGAGCACGCATCGCACGAGCGACCGGTTCTTGCCGTAGTAGAGCACCCGTTGCGACCAGGTAACGCCCGGCCTCCGGGCGACTCGAGTCCGATGCAGGAGGTAGACGAACCAGGTCGTCGCAAGTCCGGCTCCCAGTGCAGGCCAGTCCATGGGAAGGTCCATCGCCAGGAGCACCAGGAGCACGCAGCCCGCTGCATAGCAGCCTGAATACAGGGACAGGTGTCCGAGGTTGTTGAACGTGTTCCTCAGGGCCGCGGCTTGCATGGGGACAGGCTACCTGCAGCAGCCGGGGAGTTCACTGGCCAGCGTAGATGGGTATGTGGATGAGGACCTCGCGAGGCTCCCTCGGCCAGGTTTCGACGATGGCCCGAGCATGGGCTGGTCTCATCCACTCGCCACCCGCTTCCCCGAGGTGATCCGAAAGCAGCACGAGAAGCGCCTCTTCCTCCTGCAGGGTGTCGAAGGCACCGAGGAATGCATCCAAGCGTGACAGGGGAACGATGATGGTCCAGTTCGCACCTGTCCGGGCGTATTCGAATTGCTGTTCGTAGGACGGCTCCCACTCGGGCTTGCCCTGGAGGAAGGTCGGCTCGAGACGGTCTTCGCCTGCTTCACCATCGGAGGAATCCGAACCGGTCGATGCACTCAAGCCCGGCTTCTTGAAGTCGTCTGCCGAAGCGTTCCGAACCAGCGTTCCACCTGAACGGTATGCCAGATTTCGCAGAAGCCCGATCGCATCATCCGAAGGTGGGAGCAGCATCGCCAGCGGCTCCGGCTCACCGGGGAGCGCGTCGGTTTCTCCTGGAGCCTGAACCGGGTTCCCTGCTTCAGCCATGGAGTCGGTATTCCTGCTCGCCAGGAACTCCAGCAGCTCGCCGCTTTCCGCAACCGGCAGGGGTTGATCTTGTTCGTCTTGAAGGGAGTCGAATGGAACCAGCAGCAGGAGACCGGCGAGCAGTCCAACGCCGATGATCAACATCGCCGCGATTCGGAGGTTGCTCCTGAAACGTGCGCGAACATCGAAGGTGTGCTTGCCCTGCCTGAATCCGCCCGGTCGCTGTCCGGCCGTTTTTTGAACGGGACCCGTGGTCACACCTTGATCGATGGCTTCGAGCAGGCCTTCGGGAACCGGTGGCTCCACGATCGACCGGAGGGCCTCGCGGTCACGTCGCATGGCATGCAGACGCTCGGAGAGATCGGGATCCGCCTGCATCCGGGCTTCTACTTCGGCACGGGTCTCTGCATCGAGTTCTCCCTCGACCCAGCCAAGCCAGCGTGCTTCATCATGTTCAGTAGGCTTCATACCCAGTCCTCAGCTTCTGATTCATGTCCCCTGCCACCTGCTTCCAGCGAGGATCGCATCGCCTCTCGAGCTCTGAAGAGACGCGACTTGATGGTTCCAATCGGCACCTCGTAGATTTCGGCCAACTGGGCATACTCGGTCTCATGCACGTCCCTGAGAAGCAGGAGGACCCGCTGCTCGGGATCCAGTTCCTGAAAGACCTGCCTCAGGTTCAGGTACATGTCACGCTGTTGGACGCCTGGAGCCGGGTCATGTTCCCTCGTTGGCAGTTGATCGGCCCTGGAGCCGGTGCCACCGGGCATGGGGGCATCCAGGCTCGCATGGCGACGCAGTTTCTGCTTCCTGAGGTGGGTCAGGCAGCAGTTGATGCTGATGCGGATTATCCAGGTACTGAGCTTGGAACGGCCATCGAATCCAGGCAGGCCGTTGATCACCTTGATCATCACGTCCTGGGTGAGGTCCGAGGCATCTTCGCGGTTTCCGAGGGTTCTCCAGCAGATCGACCAGATTCTCGGCTGGTAGCTTTCCAGGAGATGGGACAGCGCAGACGCATCACCCTGCCGCCATGCGGCCAGGAGCTGGTTTTCAGTCTCCGGATCGACCTGGGGGGCCTTGGGGGGCCTGGTTGGATCTCCAGTAGCCATGACGTCCTCGATGCAGGAGAGAACATACCTGATGCGATACAATGCCCCTTCGGTTGATGTCATCCTATCCCCTGCACTGAAGAAGCGAATCACCACGTTGGATTCCTGCGACCAATACCGTTCTCCGCTCGAGACCAGATATGCATCAGGTGCCATGAAGGCGCTCTGGTCGGATCGCCGTCGCTTCACGACGTGGAGGCGACTCTGGCTGGCTCTCGCGGAGAGCCAGCAGGCTCTGGGGCTCGATATCAGTGATGAACAGGTCCAGGCCATACGCGATCATCTCGACGACCTGGACCTCGATGCGGCTGCACGGTACGAGCGGGAGTTTCGGCATGACGTGATGGCCCACGTCCACGCCCTGGGCGATGTCGCTCCGGCCGCACGTCCAATCCTCCACCTGGGTGCGACCAGCCAGTACTGCAACTGCAATACGGAACTCCTCCTCCTGAGGGAAGCCCTTGAACTGCTGGCAGGGAAGACCGCCGCAGTCGTGGTCGCCCTCGGCGAGTTCGCTGAAACCTGGAAGAACCTGCCCGTACTCGGCTTCACCCACTACCAGCCCGCGCAGCCGACCACCGTCGGAAAGCGAGCCAGCGTATGGGCGCAGGATTTCGTCCTCATGCTCGAGGAACTGGAGTTCAGGCTGGACACGCTTCGTTTCAGGGGCGTGAAGGGAACGACTGGTACGCAGGCGTCCTTCCTCTCCCTCTTCGATGGAGATGAAGCAAAGGTCGATGAACTCGACCGGATGGTCACCGAGAAGATGGGCTGGCCCATCGAACGTCGATTCGCCGTCACGGGACAGACCTATCCACGCGTCCTCGATGCGCAGGTGCTTTCGACGATTGCGGGAATCGGAGCCGTCTCTCATCGACTCGCGACCGACATTCGACTTCTGGCCAACCGCAGGGAACTCGAGGAACCCTTTGAATCGACGCAGATCGGATCCTCGGCGATGGCCTACAAGCGAAACCCGATGCGGTGCGAACGGGCATGCGCCCTTGCCAGATTCATCATGAACCTCCCGGGCAACGCCCTCCAGACGGCCTCTGTCCAGTGGCTGGAACGGACACTCGACGATTCGGCCAACAGGCGACTCGTGCTGCCCGAGGGGTTCCTCGCGACAGACGGCCTCCTCGACATTCTCCTGAACGTCATCCAGGGACTGATCGTCAACGAACCGGTCGTGAAAGCGAACCTCAAGGCGGAACTCCCCTTCATGGCCACCGAGAACCTCCTGATGGCGGCGGTACGAAATGGCGGCGATCGCCAGGAACTCCACGAGATCATCCGATCACATTCGATGGATGCATCCGCCCAGGTGAAATCGGGCCAGGCCAACGACCTCCTCGAGCGACTCGCAGGGGAGCCGGCCTTCAAGGGAATCGACCTGGAGGCCCTGCTCGATCCGGCCCAGTACATCGGGCGGGCACCATCACAGGTGGATTCCTTCAACAGGAATGTGGTTGATCCGATCCGGTCTCGATACGCTTCAAACAACGTCGAAGTGGCCGAGTTACGGGTCTGAAACCCAAAATTATTGAAAAAATACCGTACATATGCCGTACATGCCCTACTTTTTCTTGCAGGACTACCTCAAAAACAGGTATATGACCGATAGATTCTGCGTATCCGGGCCAGCAATGGCATTTGATCAGGGATTGCTGGACCCATGTCAATGAACACTGGTCTCAACTGAGGGCCTACCCATGGATGCATATGAACGTCTGAAGAGTCTCGTCGAAAACGTCGCCGATGATGTCGCCAAGTGCGAAGGTGGCAACAAGGCGGCTGGAACACGTGTCCGAAAGGGCATGCAGGAAATCAAGGCTGCAGCGCAGGACGTCAGGAAAGCCGTCCTTGAAGCACGCACCTGATACTGCACTCGACACACGAGTACCGACACACGCCGAGCATCAGCTCGGCGTGTGTCGTTCCCGGCTGGAAGATCGTATCCTGCTGACCTAGGAACACCACGTGCCATCGGATCCCCTCTTCGACATCTCGACCATCGACCTCGACCAGGTAGCAATTCCCGCGGAAGCGATCTCCGACTACAACCCGCAGTCCGGGGACATGCGCCATCTGGATCATGTCATCTGGCTCGATGACGATCTCTCGTGCGGACTCGGCGTGAAGCATGTGCGCGAGGATGAGTTCTGGGTTCCGGGGCACATTCCCGGCCGACCGCTGCTTCCGGGCGTTCTCATGATCGAAGCCGCTGCCCAGCTGAGCAGTGTGCTCTACCAGCAGCGAATGGACTCCTCCGGAGAGAAGTCGTTCCTCGGTTTCACTCGCTGCGACAACTGCGCCTTCCGCGGACAGGTCGTACCGGGCGATGTCCTGTACCTGCTCGTGAAGGAGAAGAAGTTCGGAGACCGCAGGTTCAGTTGCGAAGCGCAGGGAATCGTCGAGGGAACGATCGTCTTCGAAGTCGACATCACCGGGATGCGGATCTGATCTACGGACCACCGAGCACGGCGAAGCGCATGCCGCTGCTGCCGACGACGAACGTACGGTCGCACTGAGGCCACCCGATCGTCCAGCTGACACAGCCCCAACCCCAGGGCCACCACGTTCCCCAGATTCGAGGACCGTTGAAGTACCAGGAGTCGACCTCGTAGGGGTCGTACCAGGGATCTCCCGCTCGATGACGTCGAGGTGACACGGAGTAGACCTGGTAGGGAGCCTGCCGGTGCAGGGCGTATCGTTTCAGTGCCTCGGACCCGTCGGCCGAGGAGGCAACGGCCTGGTGTGCACTGGCGAACATGTCCAGGACGACCAGGGAAGTGCCACCCGCCTGGACCGGAGGAGGCATGCTGATCACCGTATCGCCCTGCGCGGAATGCAGCCCGGAAGCCAGGACCGCAAGGACGGATATGACATGTCGAAACTGAAAGATCACCAATACCTCCGATGCTCACTGTATTGTAGATCGAGCCGGCACCAGGGCCGGTGAAATCCAGGGAAAGCCTGCATGGACTACACGCCCCTGACATTCGCACCCATTCTCAAGCCCAAGGTCTGGGGTGGACGGAGGCTCGAGCATTGGGGCAAGCAGCTGCCGGCCGCCGTGAACATCGGTGAATCCTGGGAACTGGCCGACCTCCCGCCCGAGATCGAGAATGGATGTTCGATCGTGGATGAAGGAACCGCGGCCGGAACCTCGCTGCGACGACTGGTTGAACAGGATCCCGAGGGAATCCTCGGACGACTGTCGGATTCCTGTCGTGACGGGTTTCCACTCCTTCTGAAATTTCTCGATGCCCGTGAATCCCTCTCCGTCCAGGTTCATCCTGATGCGGCCTATGCACGGGCCAATCCAGGGGCGCACCTGAAGACGGAGTCGTGGCTGGGCCTTGAAGCCGAACCTGGAGCCGTCATCTACAAGGGAGTTCGCGAAGGCGTGACACGCGAGGACTTCGCCTCCGCGATCCGGGAGGGTTCGGTGATCGACCAGCTCGTGGAAGTTCCCGTGAAGGCCGGCGACGTACATGATCTTCCAAGCGGGACCTGCCACGCCCTTGGCGGCGGTGTCCTCGTCGCCGAGATCCAGACACCGAGCGACACCACGTTCCGGGTCTTCGACTGGGGACGGACCGATCGCGAACTGCACATCGAGCAGGCGCTTGAGTGCATCCGGTTCGCCCCACCGGATCCGACACCGGAAGCCGTGGTCATCGACTCCGGGGATCTCAGGACGAGTCTTCTCTCGAAGACCCCGTTCTACGCCGTCGAGCGAATCGAGAACGACGTGAAATCGACGATACCCACGGCGACCGATGATGCCCCCGAAGTCCTGATGATGATCGATGGAAAAGCCTCTCTCGGCGATACGCACCTGCCCCCCGGACGAACGGTCCTGCTGCCGGCAAAGCTTGCGCCCCTGGAACTTCAACTCGACGAAGGTTCATCACTCCTTCGAATCACCGTCGATCACGACGGGTGATTGCCCGCAATTATCGGGCTTTGAAAAAAGGTAGAGCAAGATTGCAGTCGGAGCCGATGTCTCTCCCCGGCCCGGAAGGTCAGGACCAGGACTGACCCCCGGCATGGAACAGGAAGAGGCGGCTTGCATGAAGATCGACGGATTCAATCCCTGTGGGTTCCTGCGCATACAGCGCCCGACCTGCATCACCCACACGACCGACCGTGTACCGGTCGCGGCACGTGTGTCGTCTGGAGTCGAGTTCGAAACTCCGTCCATCCCGGGTCATCCAGGAACACTCTCCTTCTACACCCGCGCGGCGGACCGCGTTGAAGCCGCGATCAACGACATCGTCGGCCAGCACATCGATGTTCGCGGGTAGTTCCTAGTAGCTCTTGCCCCAGGTGACGCGCTGCGTGCTGGGCTGACCAGTGAAGGGGCATGTGCCGGGATCATCCTCGCCCTCGAGCGGCAGGCAACGGATGGTGACCCCGAGGTCGTTCTTGATCTGTTCCTCAACCTGGCGATCTCCGCAGAAATGCGTGCGAGCGAAGCCGCCGTGGATCGGGGTGGGATCTCCCTCGGGAGAGGCGAAGAAGGATTCGAAGTCCTCCCTGGTGTCGATGTCATGCGTATGTTCCTCGCGGAAGGCCAGGGCTCGATCGAAACACCCCTGCTGCATTTCCTCGAGTATCGACTGGATGTTGGAGAGAAACTGCTCCCGCCCGATCGATTCCTTGTCCTTGGGTGACTTGTCACGCCGACCCATGAAGACCGAGTCGGATTCCATGTCCCGTGGACCGATCTCGAGCCTGACGGGCACGCCCTTCTTGATCCAGGACCAGGTCTTCTCTCCACCGCGGATGTCACGTTCATCCAGTTCCACCTCGAGCGGGCGACCGAGCCAGTGCTGTGAACGAATGTCATCCGCGAGTTTGCGGCAGTAGGACAGGACCGAATCCGGATCGTCGGCCTTGAAGGTGATGGGCATGATCACGACGTGCGCCGGAGCCAGTCGCGGGGGAAGCACGAGCCCGTCATCATCCGAATGGGTCATCAGGAGTCCACCGATGAGGCGTGTCGACACGCCCCAGGACGTCGTCCATGCATGCTCCCGCTCACCCTGTTCGCTCAGGTAGACGATGTCCTGCGCACGAGCGAAGTTCTGCCCGAGGAAGTGGGATGTCCCTGCCTGGAGACCCTTGCGATCCTGCATCATGGCCTCGATGCAGAGCGTGTCGACCGCGCCGGGGAAACGCTCGGCTTCGGATTTCCGACCTCGGAGAACCGGCATCGCCATCCAGTCCTCGCAGAACTCCGCGTAGACATCGAGCATCCGTTGCGTGTGTTCCCTCGCCTCCGCCTCGGTGGCATGGGCGGTATGACCTTCCTGCCAGAGGAACTCCGATGTCCTGAGGAAGAGGCGTGTCCGCATCTCCCAGCGAACGACGTTGGCCCACTGGTTGATCAGAAGGGGCAGGTCCCTGTAGGACTCGACCCATCGGGAGAATGCCTCCCCGATGATGGTTTCCGACGTCGGCCTGACGACCAGCGGCTCATCGAGTTCACCTGCCGGGACGAGACCGCCGTCCGGTCCGGCCTCGAGTCGATGATGTGTGACCACGGCGCACTCCTTCGCGAAGCCCTCGACGTGCTCGGCTTCCTGTTCGAGGAACCGCTTCGGGATGAACAAAGGGAAATAGGCGTTCTTGTGACCCGTGGCCTTGAACATGCCGTCAAGGACCGACTGGACCCGTTCCCACACCGCATAGCCCCAGGGCTTGATGATCATGCAGCCTCGAACCGGCGAGGGCTCGGCGAGGTCCGCTGCACGAACGACCTGCTGGTACCACTCCGGGTAGTTCTCGGCTCGCACGGGGGTGATGGCTGTCTTGGCCTTCGACATGGGCGGCAGTATAGGTCCACTGCGTGGAAGAAGTGACTTCATGCGACCGGGTAGAATCGATCTTCATGTCGACGCCGGCATCACGCTCCCATTCTCCCCTGGACTCGATCCGCACCATGGCGGGAGACATCAAGATTGCGCACAGCGTCTTCGCGCTGCCCTTCGCTCTGCTGGCGGCATTCATGGCCGGTGCAGCGGGAATGGTGACGAATGAATGGAGTCGGTTCGGCTGGCAACTGCTGCTGGTGGTGCTTGCCATGATCCTCGGACGTACCTGGGCCATGCTGGCCAATCGCCTGCTCGACCATCGTCTTGATGCACTCAATCCACGTACCTCCGGCCGGGCCATTCCCAGTGGACGACTTCACGTTCGCCACGCCATGGCCGGCCTTGCCTTCAGTGGAGTCGGGTTCCTGATCGTCTGCAGCGGGTTTCTCCTGCTGGATGGAAATCCCTGGCCGATCATCCTGTCCGTTCCCGTCCTGCTGTGGATCGGCTGCTATCCCCTCGCGAAGCGATTTACATTCCTCTGCCACGCATGGCTGGGGAGTTCGCTCGCCATGAGCCCCCTTGCAGCGGCCCTGGCCATCCAGCCGGGTGTTCTGCTGGACACTCCCTCTCTCTGGATGCTTTCGGGGATGGTCCTGGCCTGGGTAACCGGGTTCGACGTCCTCTACTCGCTGCAGGATGTCGATATCGACAAGGACCAGGGTCTCCACAGCATGCCTGCGCGACTGGGTGTCGGGAATGCACTGTGGATCAGTCGCCTGCTGCATGCCGTGGCGGCCGGGCTGCTTCTCTTCATCGACATCGGGCCCCTCTTCTTCATCGCGAGCCTCGCGACCTGCCTCCTCCTGGTGTGGGAGCACATGGTGATCGCGCGATGGGGTACGCAGCGGATGACCCTGGCTTTCTTCACGCTCAACGGCGTGATCAGTTGTGTTCTTGGCCTTGCAGGAATCCTCGACATCCTGCTGTTCCCTTGACCGGGGAAGTCAGCCCTCGCCGGCCTCCGGGCGATCGTCGGTCAGAACATCGAACTGCAGCGCGAGGATCGACAGCAGGGACACGATGATGGCCACGGAGTACTGAGAAAGCCCGCAGGCGACGCCCACGGCCGCAGCAACCCAGATGCAGGATGCCGTGGTCACTCCATGAACCTTGCCCCTGGCCTGAATGATCGTGCCGGCACCGATGAAGCCGATGCCACCGACGATGCCGGCGATTACGCGACTCGTATCAAGCCTCAGCATCGGGGCCGCGTCACCGAGGGTCTGCTCCGCCTCGACGAGGGCCTGCATGGCCCCGATTCCGGTCACGGTGAATGCCGCGGCGCCGAGGCTCACGAGCATCATGGTGCGCAGTCCCGCCACCTTCCCTCGCGTCCCTCGCTCCCAGCCGATGAAGGCGCCGAGTATCAGCGCCGCAAGCAGCCGGAAGAACATGTCCCAGAACGTCAGTTCCATGGCTTCAGTCTACACGACGCCTGTGTGGCGGCGTGCGCCAACGAGCGGGCAGCAGTGGGACGAGGCGTATCAGCACCTTGTACAACAGGCCTGGCACGCAGACCGCCCGACCACGCTCGACCGCCTTCCACGCGGCACGGGCGACCCGGTCGGCATCGAGCCACATGAACCCGGGGACGCGACTGACTCGATCGGCCGAGCCATGGGCCTCGAAGAACTCGGTCCTGACGTAGCCCGGGCACAATGCCGTCACGTTGACCCCACGTGGCCCAAGGTCCAGGTGCAATGTCCTTGAATACTGAAGGATGAACGCCTTGATCGGCCCGTAGAGGCTCCCGGAAGTCACCGAGAGATACGAAGCGACGGAGGCGACATTGATGATCCTGCCGTGTCCACGCTCAAGCATGCCTGGTGACAGGAGGCGAACGAGATCCACCCATGAACGGAGCAGGACCTGGAGGAAATCGTGGATGTCCTGCAGTGGTTGTTCATGGATCGTTCCTCCGAAGCCGTACCCGGCGTTGTTGACGAGGATGTCGACCTCGAGGCCAAGGTCCTTGATGGACTCATGGAGGCGTACGGGTGTTCCTGGATCGGCCAGGTCCCCGGCCAGCACGTGAACGTCAACTCCGTGTCGAGCACGAAGTTCCTCTGCCAATGACATGAGTCGGTCCTCTCGCCGGGCGGTCAGGACGAGATTGCAGCCCTCCGCGGCAAGGAGATGGGCAAAGGACGCCCCGATTCCGGAGGAGGCACCCGTGATGAACGCGGTTCGAGCCATGCAGGCATCTTATTGGGAGAGGTAGATGGCGGAGTAGGGTCCGACCTCGATCTCGGCCGAGTAGTTCATGCCATCCCAGGGCACCGGCTCGGCCGTAACGGTCGTGCTTCCCCATCCGGCGAAGGAGGGGTCGTAGCTGGTCGCGTCACTGTTGAACCGCACATGCCAGGTGCCCGGGCCGGGGAACCCGATCCGGTATCCGCTCTGGCCCTGGATCGAGAAATTCGCGGCGATGACGACGTCATCACCGCCTCCCCCGTTCTGCCACCGATGCCAGGCGAGGATCTTGTCCGTGTTGTTCTGGTGGAAGACGTTCGTATTGGAACCACGGAGTCCTTCGGTCTGTCCCCAGAAGTTCCGCCTGCAGGCGATCATGTCCTTGTACATCTGCAGGATGCCGCTGAACGTGGATACTCGAGACCAGTCCAGGGGAACCTCATCACTCCAGAAACCGTCCTCGAGAAACTCCTGGCCCATGAATATCAATGGGACACCGGGAGAGGACATGAGAACAGCCGCCCCGAGCGTCGAGCGTTTCTTCGAGTACCAGCTGTCGGCGCATCCGGGGCAGATCGTCTCTGGCAGCCGAGCCGAGCCGTTGGCGACCTCGTCATGCGATTCCGTGAAGATCACCCGTGCAAGCGCATCGCCACTGTACGTCCAGAGGATGCTGTTCTTCACGGACTCCATGTCACGGTCCGAATCGGAACCTGCTTCAAGAGCTGCGCGCAACGGGTGAACGAAATTCGGATCCCACTGCGAATCGAAGCCCGCGCCGCCTGATGCGGTGTCGTTCGTGATCGCATGATCGGAGTTCATGTCCTCGGCCGTGATGAACTTCCAGGGCTGCGTTCCATCGACGTCGTTGTTGAGCCACTGGAGCAGCGTCCACCCCTCGGGAATCGCCTCATCACCCGTGGAATGGATGTACCCGACGGAGTCGACCCGGTACCCGTCCATGTGAAAGTCGTTGAGCCAGTACATGAAGTTGTCCCGGATGTACTGACGAACGCCGTCACGACCGAAATCGGGTCGCGGCCCCCAAGGGGTCTCGGCCCGGTGATCCTGATAGAAGTAGATGCCGCCCCCGCCATTCTCGTTCCAGCCGTCGAACTGCCACAGGTCCAGATCGGACGGTCCGAAGTGGCTGTAGACGACATCGACGAGCACGGCGATGCCGCGGGCGTGAGCCTGCTCGACGAACCACTTGAAATCGCCCGGCGTCCCATAGTGGCTCTCCACGGCGAAGGGGTAGGACGGGTTGTAGCCCCAGGACGTGTCCCCGGGGAACTCGAAGAAGGGCATCAACTGGACCGCGCTTACGCCAAGTTCGGAGAGGTGGTCCAGCCGGGCCGTCGCCTCGTTGATCCACCCCGGCGCCCCGCCGCCATCTGGAACCCCGTAGGTGCCGATGTGCATCTCGTAGATCACCAGGTCCTTCCAGTCGGGCATGGTGAAGTTGTCGTTCCAGGAATAGGTCCCCGGGTCGTAGATGATCGAGTTGCCCACGGAGTTGGTCAATCGACGTGCCCACGGGTCATTCCGCCAGTACCAGTCCTTGCCGTTGCGGATGACGAACTTGTATTCACTGCCGGGCAAGGCCCCGGTGATGTCCGCCGACCAGTAGCCGTCGCCGTCCCATGCAAGGTGGTCGGCCAGGAAGTCCCACCCGTTGAACGAGCCGGCCACGGTCACCTCGTTGGCATTGGGGGCCCACACCCGGAACAGGGAGCCGTCCTCGCGTTTCAGCCAGGTCCCGATGAAGGCGTCGATGAGCCGACCATCGAGATCGACGTTCCGTTCCCAGGGATTGTCCGCCGTCCCACCGGGCCCGGCGTCGATGAAGACCATGAAGTGCGACCAGTCCTCGACATGCAGGTTCCCGACGACCGATATGGCGACATGCAGGTGCGTGGCGTCGTTCCACAGGCGCACCTCGGCGATGTCGAGGTTGTCGTGGTCGAAGACATCACCCGTGGCGTCCGTGAAGACCAACGGGTCACCACCACCACTGGAGATCGTGTAGTTCCGGAACTCGCCGGCGACCGAGGGGACGTACCACCATGGCGTCGCCATGTCCGATCGGCTCAGGTGATCCACCCCGGGATGCCCGATCTCGACACCGGTGCTGGCCACGTCGAATGCGATCTCGTCACCTGGCATTCCACCAAACCGGTCGAGCGCAATGGAGACGATCACTTCCCCGTTGCCTGCATTGGAGGCGTCGGGATCACCGACCGCAGCTTCGTCCCAGCCCGCACCCGGGCAGGGACCCCAGCCACCGATCACGATGAGCAGATCACTGACGTCCGTCGTTCCGTCGAAGTTCAGATCGGCGGCATCGGTTCCCCAGCCACCAATGACGGCAAGCAGATCCTCGACACCGACCATGCCGTCCCCGGAGGGATCCGCGGGACATCCCGGCTGCAGCCATGTCCATTCCTGCTGTCCACCCGGAGCTTCATCGAAGTACGGCACGGCCCCCATGCCCGGACTGCTCGAAGGAACCGTCCCCCCACCAGCCTGGGCTGCAGCGAACACCATGAGTGTGATCGGAAGGATGCTTTGCCATCTGAACATGCAACGTCCTCGACATGGACACCACGAGGCGGTGAACTCACCACCTCCCAGTATAAACCTCCCGGGTAATCGACATCACAGGCCGCAGTTCCACTCGGAGATGACCTGGAGGAGGTCGGAGACATCCACGACTCCATCTCCGGTAATGTCGCTTGCGCAGACTTCCACGCAGGCATTTTCATCGCAGGGGATGTTGTCGCCCAGGTACTCGCCTGCAGCCGCTTCGCAGTCCTCGGCCGAGAGCAGTTCACAGGCCCCCCCGACGCAGCAGGCTCCCGTGACTTCCGGGCAGGGATCGGCCACCTGGCCGTCAGTGAAGAACTGGTCCCCGTTGATCGTATTGAAATCCACCTCGCGGGGATTGCCGAGGTTGGCACCTCCAGCGATGCCACCAAGCACCTGGTTGGACATGTAGTCATGTCCACCGGAGTTGATGAAGGCGCAGATCGAGGCATCGTCGATGGTCGGATCCGTTGAATCCCAGTTGAAGAGGAAGAGCGGAATGGCGAGTTCGACCCCGGTGTTCACACCTTCGCCGCACCCGATGCCGGTCCCCCACTCGACTCCAGCGGTATTCGAGTTGTCCAGCGCAACCTGCATGCCGTTGCTGGAGATGAGGGTCTGCCCCGACCCGGCCGAACCGAGGTAGGACCCGAACCCGCCACCCTCGGTATGGAGTTCAGCGTAACTGGCGTGGAAGATTAACTCCCCGGTCCCTTTGTCGATGCCGCAGGAGACACCGATCCACATGTCGGCCGTCATGCCTTCGTCGAAGGTCAGGCCGTTGCCGCTGCCGTCATCACCCATCGCTCCAAGAGCGTTGTAGTCCACGTCGGGGTTGTCTCCCCGGAGACTCCCCTGGCCACCATCGCGTGCATCGATGAAGATCTCGAGCTTGTTGTAGTTGGATTCGAGGTTGCCTCCAAGAAATATGTACAGGTAGCCCCCGGCGATCAATGCATCGGCCTGATCCAGTTCCGAGCCGTTGGCCGTACCGGGATCGGGATCGTCATTGTTTCCGAAATCCGTCTGTGTGTTCTGGACGACGGAAGGCCCTCCATAGCTGCTGTCGTACTGGCCATCGACGGTCACAGCGCCTCGCTGCGGAGCTCCTCCGCCGGCGAGCATGAGTGTCATCGCACCAAGGACGACGCCACGGGTCATTGCATGGAACATGGTTTCTTCTCCTCTCCCAACTCGGATGCGGTGATGCACGTACAGCCCGCAGGGATTCATCCTACCGGGACAGTGATGGCATTCCACCATTGAAAATCGGGGTTTTTACACCTGAAGATGCCGCAAAACCACCCCGCAGGCTTCAGTGGGCAAGGGCCCCCATCGGATCCCAGGGCGGAAGCACGATCGGCTCCGCTTCAAGGGCCTCCTGAAGTTCCGCTGGGAGGGCTGATTTCCTCGCGGCGATCTCGAACATGTACTCGTCGAACCAGGAATCATTCATCACCTGGAACCCCTTTCGACCGACCTTCTCCTCGCCCCAGGAGTTCTCCACCCGCCATCGGCGAGGCGTTCCATCGACGACATCGACACCCGTGAACAGCATCGCGTGCGTCATCAGGGTCTCGTGGTACTCGAGCCGGTCACCCTTGGTGAGGTTGAAGGGAACGTCGTACATGTTTTCATAGTCGAACAGCCTGGCATCCCAGATGCCCAGGTCCCGTCGGAACATCTTGCCCACATCGCAGCCGAACCAGACGGGCTCGCCGTCCTGGAGCGCCTTGATGGCCAGTTCCTTCATCAGTTCGATCTCGATGTTCAGGTATCGAACCGGTTCTCCACCGACCACGTTGCCCAGGTACTCCACGGTGTAGGTCCTGCCGAAGGGGCTGGATTCGCGCGCATCATTGACGAGGCAGACGTAGTCGTTGATCGGAAGATCGACGTAGGCATCCACGAACTCCAGTGGTGTCATGCGGCCGGTGCGGTGGTGCTTGCGATCGGCGTCGTTCCACTGCCAGTCGAAGTCCTCGGGGGGCGTGCCGAGATGGACGCAGAGAATCCTCCAGACCTGATCGAGCACCTCCGCCTTGACATCGCGGGCATCATCCATGGAGCCGTCACGTGCGAGGCAGCGACGAAGATCGCGTGCTCCCCGACGAAGTACGTTCAGGAGGATCGCGTTCATCCGGCGGGTGCAGGAGGAACTCTCCGTCTCTGGCATGGCGGCCTGGGGGACGAGGCCGTGCTTCCTGACCAGGTTGATGAACATGTTCCACTGGCCACCGTCATCGAGCGGCCTGTCGAGGAGAAAGGCGACCGTTCGATCATCGATGTCGCGTTCGCCGGTCTCGATGATGGCCTCGAGGAAGTAGTTGGCCCGTTCGAACTTGTCCCAGAAGAGCGTCCAGTTCTGGCTGAACTCGAAGTCCTTGACGTTGAGCTTCTTCATCGCGCCGGCACGGAAGAGGTTCAGGGCGGCGAACATCCAGCAACGACCCGACTGCTTCTGGTTGGTGGCCTTCCAGTCGTCGAGCCACGTGGAGAAGCTGTAGTCCGTCGTCGTGACGATCGACCGGTCCATCGCGACATCGTCGATGGACACCTGACTGACGGCGTTCTGGGCCAGTCGCCACTTCGGGTTGGCATCGAATCCGTTGCGAAGCGAGTCGATGCGGTTCGTGTCAATGGCGCCTGCCATGTCCGGTGTGGTTGAATCGAGCGTAGTCATCCCCGCATGGTACCTGTTCCGCCTTGCCGTACGAATCAAAAAAGGGCCCACGGCATGCCGTGGGCCCCTTCATGTCGTATTTCCACTGGAGAGTGGGTGTGCTCTCCGTCAGGAGTCGTCCTTGACTTCGTACTCAGCGTCGATGACATCATCGTCCTGGGGTCGATCATCCGGATCACCGCCATCGGTCGATGCAGCGTCACCCCCCGCCTGGGACTCCTGTGCAGCCGCCTCGTAGACGGCCTTGCCCAGTTCGGTCGCCGAATCGTTGAGCTGCTTGAGGGCGGCCTCGATCGCGTCCTTGTCATCCTCCTTGAGCTTCGACTCGAGGTTGGACAGGGAGGATTCGATCGATGAACGGACGTCCGCCTCGACCTTGTCGCCATGTTCCTCGAGCTTGGAACGAACCTGGTAGGCGACCTGCTCTGCCTGGTTCTTCAACTCGATCAACTCGCGGCGAGCCTGGTCATCGGATGCGTGCGCCTCGGCATCGGTCTTCATGCGCTCGATCTCGTCCTTGTCCAGACCGGAGGAACCGGTGATCTGGATGTTCTGGCTCTTGCCAGTGGCCTTGTCGGTCGCGGACACGTTCAGGATGCCGTTGGCATCGATGGCGAACTCGACCTCGATCTGGGGCATGCCCCGTGGCGCCGACGGAATGTCGGTCAGATCGAACTTCCCGAGCGTACGGTTGTCCTTGGCGAACTCGCGTTCGCCCTGGAGCACGTGGATGGTCACGGACGTCTGGTTGTCCGAGGCCGTCGAGAAGGTCTCCTTCTTCGAGGTCGGGATGGTCGTGTTCTTCTCGATGAGACGCGTCATCAGTCCGCCGAGGGTTTCCACCCCGAGGCTCAAGGGCGTCACGTCGAGAAGCAGAACGTCCTTGACGTCGCCCTGGAGCACGCCGCCCTGGATCGCCGCGCCGATGGCGACGACCTCGTCGGGATTGATTGAACGATCGAGTTCAGCGGTTTCGAAGACCTCCTTGGCGATCTCCTGTACCCGTGGAATACGGGTGGAACCACCGACCATGACCACGTCCGAGATGCTGGACGTCTCAAGTCCCGCATCCTTGATCGCGGTTCGACACGGTTCGGCGAGTCGATTGAAGAGCGACTCGGCGAGCGACTCGAACGTCGCACGGGTGATCGTGATCTGCAGGTGCTTGGGTCCGTTTGCATCCGCGGTGATGAAGGGCAGGTTCACCGAGGTCTCGAGCTGCTGTGACAACTCGCACTTGGCCTTCTCCGCGGCTTCCTTCAGACGTTGAAGGGCCATTGGATCCTCGCGGATGTCGATGCCCTCGGTCTTGCGGAACTCGTCGGCGATGTGGTCGATGAGGACCTGGTCGAAGTCGTCACCACCAAGGTGGGTGTCGCCACTGGTGGACAGGACCTCGAAGACTCCATCACCGATGTCGAGAATGGAGACGTCGAACGTGCCGCCACCGAGGTCGAAGACGACGATCTTCGCGTTGGACTTCTTCTCAAGCCCGTAGGCAAGTGCCGCAGCCGTTGGCTCGTTGATGATCCGCTCGACCGTCAGGCCGGCGATTTCACCGGCGTCCTTGGTCGCCTGGCGCTGGGCGTCGTTGAAGTAGGCGGGAACCGTGATGACGGCGCGATCGACGGATTCCCCGAGGTACTCCTCGGCCATGCGCTTGAACTCGCGGAGGATGATCGCGGAAAGCTCCGGCGGGGTGTACTCCTCCCCTTCGACCTCGACCTTGACCAGGTCGTTGTCGCCTCCCGTGATCGAGTAGGGAACCAGCTTCTCTTCCGACTGCACTTCGCCGTGTCGTCGGCCCATGAAGCGCTTGATGGAGAAGATGGTGTTCGTTGGATTCGTCACCTGCTGGTGACGAGCCGGCTCGCCGACAAGGCGATCGGACTTGTCTGTAAAGGCTATGACGGACGGCGTGGTTCGATTGCCCGCGGCGTTGATCAGCACCTTCGGCTGATCGCCTTCCATGACGGCAAGAACGGAGTTCGTCGTACCGAGGTCGATTCCAATGATTTTGGACATGTGTAACTCCTTCCTGGCCATGCACCCTGGCATGAGCCATGGGGCGTTGGCCCCGGAAGTTCATTGCAATCATCGTGCCAGCACAAGGAGCTCCCCGAGGGCCCACACAGGCACTCCCAGGGGTGTTCAAAGGCCTTCAAGATGCTCCCCGGCAGTCGATCCTGTCCCACGGGAGATCGTGCCTGCCAGAATGACCGTCTCCAGGGGGCTAGAATCGCCCCCATGATGCGGATCGGTTCCGTCGAACTCGACTCACCGGCATTCCTGGCCCCCATGGCCGGGCACTGTGACCTGCCCTTCAGGCTCCTGTGCCGTGAACAGGGTGGCGTAGGGCTGGCCAGTACGGACCTGCTCAACAGCCACAGTCTCCTGAAGGAAACGCCGCGTGCCATGCAACTTGCTGCAACCTGCGAAGAGGACGCGCCGCTCTGCATGCAGGTCTACGGCAGCGGACAGGATCCCCTCCCCGCCGCAGCATGCTGGGCCGTGGATCACGGGGCCGACATCATCGACATCAACATGGGCTGCCCGGTGGACAAGGTCGCGAAGAAGAACGGCGGCTCGATGCTCTTGTGCGACCCCCGGTCGACGGTCGTCCTGGCCGCATCGATCGTCGATGCGGTTCAGCGGATCAGCGATGTACCGGTCACGGCGAAGATCCGGCTCGGCTGGGATGATCAGCGGATCGTCGGCCCGTCTCTTGCCAGAGCGCTTGAGAACATCGGCATCGCCGCCATCACGGTCCACGGTCGCACGACAGAGCAGCGATTCAGGGGCGAGGTGCGACTCGACGGGATCGCCGAGGTGAAGGCCGCCGTCGATTCGATCCCCGTCATCGGGAACGGTGACATCCGTACGGCCGAGGATGCCCGGCGGATGGTCGAGGTGACCGGCTGTGATGCCGTCATGGTCGGCCGTGGCGCCCTTCGGCGTCCCTGGATCTTCGAGCAGATCAGGTCAAGGCTCGTGGACGGAATCGATCTGCCGGACCCGACCTTCAACGAGAAGCTTGGCATCATCGAGCGGCACCTGGACCTGATGCTCGAGCACCAGGACGAACGCATGGTGCTTCACAGGCTTCGCAGTGCGATCGCCTGGTACGGAAAGACGATGGGACATGTCAAGCCGCTGAAGGAAGCGGTGCGTACGGCGACGACGAGTGTCGACATCCGGAGCGCACTTCGAGCCTGGATCGATCTGCCTGCAGCCGTACCCGTCAGTGAATGATGCTGCTCATCCGGAAGATCGGCAGCAGCAGCGCGATCGCCACGGCACCCACCAGGAGTCCCATGAACACGATCATGATCGGTTCGAGCAGCGACGTGCACCGCTTGATGGCGACGTCCAGTTCCTCTTCACTGGCATCGGCGACCTTCTCCATGACCTCGGGCAGACGCCCGGATCGCTCGCCGGCGGCAACCATGGAGGCGACGCTCGACGGCACGTGCGGTGAAGTCTCGAGCGCAAGTCCGACCCGATGACCGTCACGGACATTCGCCTCCATGTCGTTCCAGACACGTTCGAACTGTCGATTCCGGGTGACGCCCTTGCAGATGCGGATGACGTCCATCAGGTTCACTCCCGCGGCCAGGAGGGTCGACATGGTTCTCGTCGACCTCGTGACGTAGAGATGCACGTGGATGCCACGCAGTACAGGAAGCCTCAGTTTCAGCCAGTCGATGAAGGACCTCCCCGCCGTCGTTCTCCTCCCGAGGATGATGCCCAGAAGCAGCCCGATCAGGATGGGTGCCCAGATCGTGTAGCCGCTCGCGGCGAACTCACCGATCGACATGAGGATCCTCGTGGGAGCCGGAAGACTCGCAGAACGCATCTCGTAGATCCGTGCGAAACGTGGAAGTATGAATGTGACGAGGAAGATGACGACCATGAATCCGGTTCCGAGCATGAATGCCGGGTAGATCAGGGCGCCGCGAACCTGCCTGATGGTCCGCTGTTCCTTGCCGAGGTAGTCGGCGATTCGCCCGAGCATGAGGGCGAGGGTGCCTGAAAGCTCGGCGGCACGCACGAGGTTGACCATGACCGGTGGGAATACCCCCGGCCACCTGGCGAGGGCCTCGGAAAAGTTGACGCCGCCGCAGACCTGGTCATGAATCTGGTCGATGATCTCGCGGAACTCGCGGCGCCTCGCCTGCCCCGCAAGGGCTTCGAGCCCCTCGGGAAGGGTTACGCCGGTATCGAGCATGACCGACAGTTGCTGGCAGAAGCCCGACACGTCCCCACGTGACACCCGTCGTGCACGCATGGTGCGGACCACTTCCGCATCGTCCACGGACGTTCCGATTCCGGAGTCGGCCCCGATGGAGGTGATGAACAACCCGTCACCACGGAGGCGATCGGCGACCGCTTCGACGGTGTCCGCGACGACGGAGCCGGTGACGGATTCACCCTCGGGCGTCCGAGCGGAGTAGGTCCAGGTTGATTCAGTCGTCATCGTCACGTCAACGGGTCCTCAGTCTTACAGCCTGGTGGCGCCGAGCACTTCCTCGGGGGTGGTCAGTCCGGCTCGAACCTTCGCCATGCCGTCATCACGAAGAGTCTGGAAGTCCGACGTTTCAAGTCGTGTCCGAAGGGACTGCAGCGACTCGCCGTTGGCGATCGCATCGAGGAACGTGGCGTCCGGAACGAGCAGTTCGAACATGCCGATTCGACCGGCGAATCCCGTTCCCCTGCACCGACTGCAGCCTTCGCCACGCTGCAGGTCCTCGATGGTTCCGCAGGCCTGGGCAAGCGCTTCGGCGGCCTGGTCCTCGGGAGTCCAGGGCGACTTGCAATGCGGGCAGATCTTCCGGACGAGTCGCTGGGCCAGCACTCCGCGGAGCGTCGCTGCGACCAGGTACGGCTCGATTCCGAGATTGCACAGCCTGGTCACGGCGCTTGGTGAATCATTCGTATGCATCGTCGAGAAGACGAGGTGACCAGTGAGTGCGGCCTGCATGCAGATCGAGGCGGTCTCCGAATCACGGATTTCACCGACCATCATGATGTCCGGGTCCTGGCGGAGCATCGATCGCAGAGCCGAGGAGAAGGTGAAGCCCGCCTTCTCGTTGACCTGGGACTGGTTGATCCCGGGGATCTTCGCTTCGACCGGATCCTCGACCGTCGTGATGTTCTGGTCATCGGCGTTGAGCTGTCCCAGGACGGAATAGAGCGTCGTGGACTTGCCCGACCCGGTCGGCCCCGTCACCAGCACCACGCCGTTGGGGTGCCCGATGACGTCCTGCCAGCGTGAAAGCATGCCCGCGTCGAAGCCCAGTTGTTCCAGGCCGAGGCGACTCTGCTCGCTGTCGATGATCCTGATGACCGTCTTCTCGCCCCATGTACCGGGCATGGTCGAGACACGAAGATCGATGGGTCGTCCCTCGAGCATGACGTTGAAGTCGCCATCCTGCGGGATGCGACGTTCCGCGATGTCGAGATTGCTCATGATCTTGATCCGGCTGGTGATGGCCGCATGCATCCTGTACGGAGGAGCGATCTTCTCCCAGAGGCGGCCGTCCAGCCTGTACCTGACGCGAAGTTCCTGGTCGCCCGGTTCGATGTGGATGTCCGAGGCCCCTTCCTGAACCGCGGAATAGATGATGAAGTTCACAAGCTTCACGACCGGACCGTGCCCCGCGACCTGCTCGAGATCGGCGAGTTCCGTGACCTGTCGTTCGATGACGCTGAAATCCTCTTCCGCGATGTCCTCGTAGATGTCGTCGATGACGAAGATGTTCGCCGCAGGCAGCCATGACTTGATGGCCGATTCGATTGCCGTTCTCGATGCGGCGACGATCTGGACGTCGTAGCCGGTCCGCCTGGAAATCTCCTCGACGAGGTAGATGTTCGACGGTTCCGCGACAGCGACCGTCAGGGTCGAACGGACGAGGTACATCGGGAGAACCTGATGCTCCTCGATGAAGGCTCGAGGCAGCACTTCGATCGTTCTCGGGTCGGCGACGCGAGCGAGTTGATCGATGCATGGAACACCGTATTCATCGGCGAGTACCTCGACGATGTCCATCTCCGAGGCCATGCCCAGCTCGACGAGGACCTCGCCAAGCAGCTGGTGTTCGACCTGTGCCGACTGGTGCTCAAGCGCCTGGGCCAGTTGGGCATCATCGATGACGCCCTTCTGGATCAGCATCGTCCCGATGGGCATGCGACCGATGCCCGTTGCGGTTGTTCGTGGTTGCGGCTTCATGCGGCCTCTCCAAGCGAAACGGCACGCGCGGCCTCCTCGACCGAATCTCGAAGCTCGAAACGTCGATCAAGGCGAGTGAGGGCGAGCGCCATGCCGGCGTCCCCGGTGAAACCGGCGAGACAGAGTCGGCCGCCGATGGCCCGGATGTCGTCCGAGAGCGGCAGGAGGGACTCGAGCCCCTTCGAATCGATCCGTTCCAGACTGCAACCGTCGACGACCAGGGCGAGCCCGGGTCGATCAAGGAAGGGCTGCACGAGGCGGCGCATCGAATCCACGTCCTCGAAGGTGCATTCTCCGGCGAGTGTCAGAACGACTGCGGATCGATGTTCTTCACAGGTCATGTTCATGCGGCACGCTCCTGGATCGCCTTCGCACGCCCATCGGCGGCGGTGTGATCCTCGACCATCCGGTCGTATTCAGTGAAGTCCAGCGAGACGAATATCGGGATGAGCTCCGGATCGAACTGGGTACCCGCGCACCGTCTCATCTCGGCAAGAACGCGTTCACGGGACATGCCCTGCCGATAGGTTCGACTCGAGGTCATCGCATCGAAGGCATCCGCGATGGCGATCATCCTGGCGACCAGTGGAATCCGTTCGCCTGCGAGGCCCGCGGGATATCCACCCCCGTCCCACCGCTCGTGGTGGTGCATGACGCCGGCGAGGACATCATCGAAGTTCGGAATGTCACGGAGAATGCGGTGCCCCATTTCCGGATGACGACGGATCCACTCGACTTCCTCCTCGTCGAGATGGCCCGGCTTGACGAGCACGCGTTCCGGAACACCGATCTTGCCGACATCGTGCACGAGGCCGGCGATGTGCATCCGGTGAAGCGTGTTCGAATCACATCCGCTGGCCGCGGCAAGCTGCCGCGTCAGCATCGCGACGCGTCGGGAATGTCCACAGGTGTACTTGTCCTTGGCATCGATGGACGCGGTGAGCGATTCGAGCGTTCCGAGGAACATCGCGTTGAGATCCTCGTAGAGGCCCGCGTTCTCGAGAAAGATTTCCATGTGCGAGGCTGCGGCGCAGACGAGCTTGATGTCCATAGACGATGCATCCGGGTCGCTTCCGCACTTCTCCGCCGCCACGAGCAGTCCTATGACACGACCGTCATTGACGATCGGCTGGGCGATCACCGTTCCATCGAGACCCGGCAGGCCCCCATCGAGTCCCGGGGCCGTGATGATCGATCGACCCGGCTCGGCACGAAGCAGCAGTGCCTGTCCAAGTTCCCGCACCGCCTGGGTCGTACGACCCGGGGTTCCGGCCACCGCGACCCGTGCACGCCGGAAGGACGGATCTCGCTGCTCGTCCTGGACGATCGCGGCGACCCACGCATAGGGCAGCTGCTGCAGGAGTTCTTCACAGGTGACGTGGAGGAAACGCTCGGGACATTCGACCTCGGTCATGTTCCGCGTGATGGAATACAGGAGATTGATCTCCTCGTAGGATTCGCCCAGTTCCCGGCCCACGTCGTCCAGCACGACCTCGTGCTCCCGACGACGCTGGTCATCGGCCAGTGTTCCATGTGCAAGCACGGCCAGGCGACGGATGTCCCCGGACGAGGCCGGCGGAAGCGCGGCCAGGGCCGCACGGGCATGCATTTCATCGAGTGATGCGGACTGGCAGAGCGATACGAACTGCTCTGCGTCGAGAAGTTCCTCGCATGGAACGCAGACGACGTCGTAGCCTGTTCGTTCACGGCGATGCTCCACGGGAATCGGAATGAACCAGAGACCCGGCACGCCGGGGCATTCCACAGGCTCGGCCCGATCGACCCAGGATCGCGTGCAACGGGCCAAGCCGCGATGGACGATTTTCGGTTGTTCGATGAGCGAAGCGAGCCAGTCTCCATGCTTCTTCCCGCCGGCAACGACCTTGCCATCCTGGTCACAGGACAGCATGAACAGCCCGGCGGCACGAAGCCTGCTTCGGACGGTCTCCCCCGTCGCGTGTTCATGCTGGAACTGTCTGGTGGTCATGCTGCCTCGAGTGATGAAGTCCGATCGGCACCCCCCTCGAGTGTCGAATGGACGAGATCGATTACGGAACGAGGACTGAACGGCTTGCTCAGCACCTCGACGATGTTCGCGCTGTTGAAGTCATCCCGATCAAGGAGATACCCTCGAGCCGTCAGGATGATGATCGGGAGCGATGCCGTCGCCTTGTCGGAAGCCAGCGCGGAACTGAGTTCCAGCCCGGTCATGTAGGGCATCTGGACGTCGGTGATGACGAGATCCGGCATGATGGTTCGGGCCAGTTGAAGCCACTCCTCACCGTCCTTCGCGGAATGCACCTCGAATCCAGCGTTGCGCAACTTCAGCGTGAGCACATGGAGAATGTGCAGTTCATCGTCGACAACAAGGATCCTGTAGGGCATGAAGACCTCTTTCAGGCGGCGCGTACAGCCGCTTCCTCTCCCATCGGGATAGAAAACCAGAACCTTGACCCCATTCCGAGTTTCGAGTCCAGACCGATCTGGCCCTTGTGGACCGTTTCGACGATGTGGCGGCACAGGTTGAGTCCCAGGCCGGTTCCCTCGGCGAAGCGCTTGTAGTTCTCGATGCGGTAGAACGTCTCGAAAATGCGTTCGTGGTCCTGTGGCGGGACTCCGAGACCGGTATCCGACACGGAGACGTGCACGGCCCGCGTGAGGTTATCGGAATCGACCGACAGCGTGACCCGCCCACCCTGGGGCGTGTACTTCACCGCATTCGAAAGCAGGTTCAATACGACCTGGTAGAGCATGTCACGGTCGCCCTGGACCCCCAGATTGACCGGTGCAAGAGCCCTGTGCACGGTGATGTTCTTCTCGCGAGCCTGTGGCTCGAGGGTCTCGGCGGCCTGCTCGATGAGAGCCCCGAGATCGACGAGTTCTCGATCGACGTGGACGATGCCGGCCTCGATGCGGCTGATGTTCAGCATGTTGTCGACGAGACGGGTCAGTCGCTCGGTCTCGCCCTGGATGATCCTGTAGAAGTCCTGCTGGGAATCCTCGTCCTGGGCCTCCCCATCGACGAGCATCTCGACGTACGCACGCACGGATGAGAGCGGCGTCCGCAGTTCGTGCGAAGCCTTCGACACGAATTCGCTCTTCATCCTCGAGAGTTCCTCCTCGCGAGTACGGTCGCGGATGATCGTCACGATCGCGGCGACCTCATCCCGATGATCCCCGACACAGGCAAGCGTGAACTCGCAACTGGGTCCATCCGTATCACCGGAGTCCTCGACTCCATGCAGCACCTGGTTGAAGGTACGGCACTCGACGAGGTTCCCCTCCAACCTCGTCGAGTGGATCGCTTCAAGGATGGCCTTGTCGGACAGGATTGCTCGAACCGGCTGATCGACGACATCCGCGGGATCACAGCCCAGAAGCCGACCCGCCGCGGAGTTGACGAGAACGACCTCGTCGAATGCATTCGTCACGATGACCGCGTCATTCATCACCTCGAGCACGGCTTCGATCTGCATGCGTGCCGATGTCCCGACGTGGTTCCGGATTTCCAGATCACGGTAGTTCATCTGCAGCTCGCGTTCCCTGCCACGGAATCCTTCGACGGTATCGACGAAGGTCTTCAACACGGGTCGAAGCCAGAACGGACCCCTCGGCGCCGGTGGCGCAAGGCGATCGTCGGCGGCGTCCACGTAGACCTGGAGCCTTGCAAGCGTCGAACGAGCCGCGATGGAGACGGGCAGCAGGATCGCGAAGAGACAACCGGCCGAGATGATCCAGATGAAGAACCATGGAACCATGGCCGTGTTTCCACCGGTTTCCCGCACCCACAGCAGTCCTGCACCGATCGCCGGGCTGACCGCCAGGATGGCGAACACGAGGCAACCGAGGATCATGGTGAGTGTCTTCTTCACGATTCGTACTCCTGGCCGATCCGGGGATCAGCCTCCTTCCGTCACGCCGACGACCTTCGAGTCGTCCTGGAGGCGTTCATCGAGATTGACGGCCGTGGCCCAGGCCTTTTCGGCCCCCGCCTCGTCGCCACGCATCCGTCGCACCTTCGCCAGCAGGACCCATGCGAGGGAATCGGCATCGTTGCAACCGATCGCCGTCTCGAGGTGCCCCTCGGCGGATTCAAGCGCGTCGTTTGCTCGATCGATCACGGCAAGCATGACCCATCCAGCCGCGTGGTCGGGCGCCAGCACGGTGACCTTCCGCCCCGCTTCAAGCAGTCCACGATGATCGTCGAGGAGCCATGCGAGCCAGCCCCATTCCTCCCAGACATGCACGTCGTTGGGAGTCGAAGTCCTGAGATCCCTGTAGATGACCCGAGCTTCCGTGTACCGCTCGGACTGCATCAGGCACCGGGCCTTGAGCAGTACCATCTGCCTGTTCAGTTCATGTTCGCTCGATTCGAGCAGCCGGATCGTGTCCAGGCATGCTGGAACCTGTTCCGCGAGGAATTGCGCCGTGGCCAGTTCCTCGAGCAGCTGCATGTCATCGGGCTGAAGCAGGCTCGCTTCCTCGTAGAGCCGTGCCGCTGCCTCGCGATCACCTTCCAACTGGGCGATCTGCCCGAGAAGATGCCTGAATGCCGGGTGGTGCTCGAACTTCCTGAGCCGTCCCTCCATGAGGGCCTTGGCTTCCTCGTGACGACCCAGCGCAACCAGCGTCTCGGACGCGGCGAGCAGGTACTGGGGACTGGTGTCATCCAGTTCCGTCGCGGCCAGGTAGTGCTCGTACGCCTCCTCGTCCTCGGACCATCGCTGGTGGACGATGCCCATGAAGTAGTGTGCATCCGCCAGTTCCTCGTCACGCTCGACCGCCGATTCGAAGGCTGCGAGCGATTCATCCAGTCGATGGAGTTCCAGCAGTACCCTGCCATGCAGAAGGTGGTACTCGGCTGCATCGGGGTATCGCTCGACCGTCTTCTCGATCAGTTCAAGCGAGTCGCGCAACTGTCCGGTCTCGAATGCCTGCTGGGCCTGTGAATACCCGATCTGGGTGTTGATCAGGTCGATGCGGCTGTAGGCATCCTCGCGTGCCTCGAGTCCGGCCTTCGACGGCCCGCCGCAGGCGGACAGTCCGAGCAGGGACAGGGACAGCAGGAGCGTATTGATGTTGGTCGTTGCTTTTCGCATGGATCGTCTCCTGGCCCTTGTCATTCCTTCGTGCCCACGGCCGAAATCGGCGTGGCTCCGAACCCGCTTCCCGCCGTCTCCTCGAGGGTCGGAAGATCTTCTTCAGCGGCGGCATTGCCGTCGCGCTTGTCGCTCGAATCCGGAGCAAGCTCCCGATCGATCAACCGCTGGTTGATGCTTCGTTCCCAACCCGTGCGAGTGCTGCCCGTCAACGAATCCCGGAGACGGATCATTTCAGGCTGGATGGAGGATGTGCGAAGCGAGTTGTTCGTGTAGTACAGCGCAAGTTCCAGGTCCCCGCTCCTGTAGGCTTCGATGGCGTCACGGTTGTAATCCGCCGTGATCTGGTCTCGGCTGAACGGAAGCAACCCGGCCCTCGATCCGACACGGACCGTATCCACGATCTCGAGACCATCCTCGCCCATCTCCCAGAGCCGCTCGTCGGCGATGATCGTCGGGGTCAGCAGGAAGATGATCTCAACACGCTCGATCCTGTCGTCCTGCCCACGGAATGCGGATCCCATGACGGGGATGTCGCCGAGGATCGGAACCTGCTCGCGATCCATCTGGGTCTGTTCCTTGAAGAGGCCGCCGAGCACGATGGTCTCGCCGTCCTTGACACGGACGTTCGTGAAGATCTCGTGGGCATCCTCCTTCGGAACGGTGAAGTTCTCGAGATTCTGGTAGGTCCCGCTGGAGAGGCGCGGGTAGAGTTCCATCCGGATCATGTCGTTGGGCGTGATGAACGGACGGAACATCAGGTGGATGCCTGTGTCCAGGAACTCGACCGTCTGCGTCGTCGAGGTCTCGGTCTGGGTCGTACTCAGGTATCCGAGTCGTTCGCCCACGAGAATCTCGGCACGCTGCCTGTTGAGGCACATGACCTTCGGGCGGGCGACGACGGTCACATCCGTGACCTTGTCGAGTGCTCGAAGGAAGATGCCGAAGTCGTCCTTGACGACGCCGACCTTGAACCCGCCGTTGCCGGTCACCGACTTGCCGACCGTCGACGTGCCTGCAATCGCGTTGTCGGTGCTGATGCCGCCGTTGATGAGTCCGGTGGCGGCGGCAAGCGGACCACCGACGATCTGCTCAAAGTTCAGGTGACTGACGATCGAGAAATCGACGCCGAATGCGTTGTTCTCATCGACCTTGGTCTGGAGAATCGTGGCCTCGACCATCACCTGCTTCGGTGAAACATCGAGACTGCCGAGCACCTCGGCGATCTCCTCGAGTCGATCGGGGTAGTCGGTCACGACGATCTTCGCGGTGAACGCGTAGGAATCGGTTCCATTCTTGATCTCGTCCGGGTTGAAACCCTCCTCGACCGCCCCGAGGGGCACGGCGTTGCCGGCCTCGCTGAGCAGTGGAGCCACGACCTCGGTCGCGTCATCGGCGTTGAGGTAGTACAGCTCGAAGATCCTGGTTTCCAGGGATCGCAGTGATTCCTTGATCGCGTCGATCTGGTCCGAGGGATAGACGTAGATGAAGTTGCCTTCCTCGACATACCCGTACCCGTTGACCCGGAGAATCGCGTCGAGCGCCTCCTCGAACGTGACGTCGTAGAGATTGGCGGTCACCGTGGCGGACACGTCGCGGCCGGCGATGATGTTCCGCTGGCCCTGGATCGAGAGCATCTCGAGCAGCTGGACGAGATCGGCATCCTGGACCGCCATGTCGACCGTCCCGTAGCTGGTGACCTCGACGGGCGCATCCGGCGTCTCCGGGTCTGCGTCCTGTCCGACGACCGGCGTCGTGACAAGCAGCAGAAGGAGGCTGAGAACCGCAAGGGGTCCAGTCTGGTTCGGGGTGAAGCTTTTCATGGTCCGCATCCTGTGGCCTCCGGCTCCCCCCGGTGGAACCTGGAATCAGGTTCCGGACCCACCCATCCTGAGCTCGTAGCGTCGCCCTTCGTATTCAAGGACAACGGACCTCCGTTGAACCTCGATCAGGACGAATCGGATCGAGCCCGAATCCTGAGAGTCGATCATCTCACCCGGCCGGTACGTCCGACCACTGATCACGGCCATGGGACTTCCCTGCATGACCGCTTCAAGCCTCAAGCGAGTGATGACCTGTTCAGGATCTTCGGCCGTCCTGGGGATCGACTTGGGTTGATCATTGGAAAGAGATGCATCTTCTTCCAACCCGTTGAACCACATGGAGTTGAGAGCGAAGGGATCTCGCCCAGGAACCTCCTCAAGGACGACCATACGGCTCAATTCAGGCTGGTTATGGGACGTTGTTCCATTTCCAGGGTTCTCCATGGAGGCAACGATCGCCCCTTCCCCATCGGCCATGACGGCCCTGGGCAGGTTCTTGATGACGATGATCCTGGCCCAGAACAGGAGGCCGATGGCCGCCAGGGCGCAAAGCAACGCGAATTTCCGGCGATCAGCGGTCAACTGGACGAGCATTCGCCGCAACAGCACCTGGAGGCGTTCCATCATCGAGCTCCTTTCGTTTCCGACCGCTCGTAGACCACGTCGAGTCCGACCGAGGCCTGGATCGTTCCGCTTCCATGCTCGAAGGATTGTCGTGATCCTTCCATCTGCACGGACCTCACGCGGACGAGGCGATCAAGCTGTTCGACACGACGGATCAGGTCGAATGCATGTTCAAACGTCGTATCCATTTCCACAACGAGGGGAAGTACCTCGAATCGATCGTTGCCTGCGGTATCGGGAGTGCCCCGCACCGTGAAGGTCTGGTCGATGACAGTGTCACCATTGACCCCGATCGAGAGATGCTTCATGAGATTCGCGACATCGGGATGGGTCGGAACCCCGAGGCAGGCCTGGTCACGCTCGGCACGAAGCCGTGCAAGCCCGGACCGTCGTTGGTCGACCTCCGATTCGGCATCGACGAGATGACCTATCTTCGCATCAAGAACGGACGATTCCTCGGCAAGCTGGTGTGCACGCGCGTAATTCGGCCACGTGAAGAAGGCCGTGACACAGATCACCAGAAGCAGCACGGCGCAGAATGCGACTTGTTCGAGATTTCGTCGACTCATGGCTGCACCTCCATCGCCACGCCGTCCAGGCCGGTCACCTCGAAACGACCTGCAAGATCGATCGTGAATGACAGACTGAACTCGCGAGCCGGAAGATCACGGATGACCTCCGAACGGCTGTATTCAAGCTGTACCGACTCGAAGGGTTCGCGTACCCCGAGTCCATGGACCAGAGCGGCCACATCCGAATCGCTTGCGGCAATCCCGGCCATGGTGCCGGCCAGACGACGTTCGACCGAACCGGCGCCCCCGCCCTGCGATGAATCCGAATCGTATCGCAGGTCGAAGTCCGTCAACGTTACGCTCGGCGGCAGCGTATCCACGAGTGTCGCGATGATGCGGGTCGCATCAAGCGGCAGCGCTACGGACCGATAGTCCACCATGAACTTCTCCAGGGCCTGCTGCTCACTTTCGAGCGTGCGCGCGGTCCGATCGAGTTCCAGCGCCATTTCAGCCTTCGCCGACGTGGAAGCATGCTCCTGCTCGGTACCGTCGAGCACCATCCTTGAATGCGTCGCCGTCAGGATCATGCACATCGTCAGCGCAAGGCCTGTCACGATGAGTCGGCTCGTGCGCATGCCGGCACGCGTCCGCTCGAGCATGGAATCCGTGATGAGATTTATGGGATGCTGCTTCATGCCGCCGTCCTCCCCCGACAGGTGCCGGCCCTGGCTGGAGATGCGCCGTGCTCGAGACTCCTGAGGCTCAAGCCCGCCGCGACCGTCCACGCCCCGGGTGATCCGGTCATGAGACACTTCCGCAGCGCCAGCCCCTCCTGGAGATCGGCAATCGTCATTGACGCGTCATCTTCATGAACAGGCACATTGCATGTCGTTTCCAGGGCCTCGATGATTCCAGGCTCATGTCCATGAGCACCGGTCGAGATCAGGCGGGTCGGACTCAGGCCCCGGAATGTCACCGATGCATAGCGGAGACAGAGAAGTACCTGTCGAGCCAGATCCGCCGCCAATGGACGAATCGCTTCCCGAAGGGCTCGATCCGTCGTCGGGTTGATCTCCGCGGCACCTGGATGAAGTCGCTGGAGCCTCAGTTCGCCTGCAGACCCCGTGTCGAGACAGAGCCGCTCGGCGACATTGGCATCCATGTCCTGGCCACCAATCTCGATCCGCTTGCAGAAGGCGATCGAATCGCCCTGAAGCACCAGGATCGTCGTGGCGGTATCACCGACATCGAGCACCGCTCGGCACGTATCCCGGTCGGCATGACGCCGATGATGCCGACTCAACAGGCGTGCAACGGCCGAGAATCCGGCGTCGACGGCCACCGGCCGAAGGCCCGCCTCGACGAGAGCCTCGAGTTTCGTATTCAGTGTTTCCGTGCGAGCGGCGATCATGAGCACCTCGGCCCGTGACTGCCCGTTCGTGTCGACCGCACCGGTCCTGATCCAGTCGGACTGGATCGATTCACGTGCCACGCCCATTCGCTGAGATGCCTCCCACGCGACGGCTTCGGCAAGTTCCTCGTCGGGCATGATCGGCAACTGGGTCGACTGGAGGAAGACGTCCCTGCTTGGAAGACTCACGACGCATCGGCGACCCGTGAAACCGCCGCCCACGACGGCTTCACGCAGAACGGATGCCAGCCGTGCATTGTCATGGTCCTCCATCGATGGCGCGCGATGGGCCGCCCCGGTCACGCCAAGTTGGCCGTTGGCGACGCGGACCTGGAGCATCCGGACATCGTGGTCACCGAAGGCGACACCGACTGTTCCTGTTCGAGCTTGAAATCCTGGAAACTTCATTCCCATGTCCCCTGCTGGTTCATCCCGTTATTCGACGCACCGACAACCTGCCGGTCATCGGCGTGACGAGCACTTCCCACTGTTCATCCTGGCTCTCGATGACGATCCTTCCTGAACCGGCCGCGATCCCGGGCGCCACAACCGTGCTGCCCATCGCATCGAAGGTGATCCAGTTCCCTGAGCCATCCGTCTGGACCGCTCCGACCTGCACCGTGTCGTACCGGTCGTCGGCCATGTAGTCGACGAGATACCTGCCATGTGTTCCGAAGGTCCCGGCGGGGTCTTCCACGTAGGTTGCCGTCGATTCATCGAAGGTTGCATCGAAGTCGGCTTCATCTACGACGAGCAGGCAGTACCCGCGTCCATCATCGAGAAACTGTACTCGTCGGTATTCCTGGTTCGAAATGGCCTCGGATTGCGCGAAGTGGATGTCGGCCATGAGACGACGGACTGCCGACTGGGTCTCCATGGTCGTGAGTCCGACCAGGTTCGGAATGAGCAGCACGGCGGATAGACCGAGCACGCCTACTGCGAGCACCAGTTCAACCAGGGTGTAGGCGAAGCGCCTGCCGTGATCTCGACGATTCCGACTCACCTGGATCCCTCCCGAGGCCTGGACGTGCCCGTGTCCTCCGCGGAATCCGCCTGCACCCTGACCTGGATGGTCCCGGTGTCGAGGCTTGCCGCGATCGCATCGACTCCTGCACGAAGACGTGCAAGGGATGCGATGAGCTCATCACGCTGCTGAATCGATCGTTCGCCGATGCTTGAGACGCCGTCGGCATCCTCGGCCGGCGTGCGGGCCGTACCTGCAGGCTTGCTTCGAACCTGGGCGGATGCACTGCTCGTCATCGGCTCGTTGGATACCTGCCCCCATGCAATGATGCCAAGGAGAATGGCGATTGCCGCCAGCAGGCTGTCATGTCGTGTTTCTTGTTTCACATTCGTGCTCCAAGGTGTGCCCCGCTGTCCATCGACCCGATCAGGTGGCCTCCTCAGTTCGATCCGGCAGACGACAAGGAATCCCCGGATTCGACGTCCTATAAGAAGCGTGTTCAAGAGTTGAAAAAGAGAGACGCCGGCCCTTCCGACCGGCGTCCCCACGTGCGCCCTGATCATGGTCGTCCTCCCTGCTCCAGAGAGCCCGAACGACCACGAGCTACGCTTTACTGGTATTCGTCGTAGACGGCCCCTGAAGCGTCCACGGCGAAGAGTTGATACGGCCTGGTGTTGTCCGTCGTATAGGTCCCGGCCGCATTCCAGTATGCCTGGGACCAGACCCAGCCGACCGCGGTCGAAGCCGTACCTGCGACGCCGTTGTTCGAGGTCATCGGGTTGTTCGGAGGCCCGGGAAGATAGCCAGCTGTGATCATCGTGCTCCAGTCGCCTGCAGCTGCGAGCGATGCAGGATCAACACCCGCATTCTGGGCCCTGTAGAGCTCGATCTGGCTTCGAAGGGTCTGCAACTGGCTCTTGACCCCGGATTGATTCGCATCATCGGCCGCATTCGTGAACTGCGGGATGACGATGGCGGCCAGGATGCCGAGAATCACCACTACGATCAGAATTTCGATCAGGGTGAAGGCGGTTCGTGCCGCGGTGTGTGTTCGTGTTCTCATTTTCAAGGGCTCCATACATGACTGCATACGGACTGGGCCTGCCCGGCGGGCAACACGGTTATCCATCCGTTCGAGAGTCGTCATCGACCCGACGCAGGGGACACACGAGGGTGGATCGTCTCTTCCTGCCGAAAGTGCCCTCGATACCGATGTCCTGGGTGGAACAACCAGCACAAACCGACCTCGACGAGGCACGAGTAGAATGTCGCAGGCCTACAGGAGACGTCGACCGTGCGAATTCGCCCCTTCAACATGATCCGGCCCCATTCGGCCCGTGCTGCGAGCGTGTCGTGTCCCCCCTATGACGTGGTGGACACCCGCGAGGCCCGGGACCTGGCCGAGGGAATACCCGAGAGCTTTCTCAACGTGATTCGACCCGAGATCGCTCTTCCCGAGGGAACCGCCTACAACGATGAAGCCGTCTATGAAGAAGCATCGAGGCAGTTTGAACGATTGCTTTCCGAGGGCGTTCTTCAGCGTGACGCATCGCCTTCGCTGGCCGTGTATCGCCTGTCCTGGAAAGGACGGACCCAGCATGGACTCGTCTGCTGCTGCCACGTGGATGACTATGCCAATGACGTGATTCGAAGGCACGAGACCACGCGACCGGACAAGGAGAATGACCGGACACGCCACCTCCTGTCGCTGGACGCCCAGGCCGGCCCGGTCCTGATGGCGCACCATGATCAGGCGAAGATCGATGAACTCGTCCAGGGTGCGATCGCGGGCAGGCCCTCCTGCCATTTCAAGAGTTCCGACGACGTCACGCACACCATTTGGATCATCGAGGACACGGCACCATTCGTCGAAGCCTTCGACGCGATTCCATGCGTCTACGTTGCGGACGGGCATCATCGCACGGCCAGCGCACTGCGAGCGGCGGAGACCATGCGGGAGAAGCACCCGGAGGCCGGACCCGATGCGGAGTTCAACTGGTTCCTCTCCGTTCTCTTCCCCGCTAGCCAGTTGCAGGTACTTCCGTACAACCGGCTCCTCACGGACCTCGGCGACCTTGACGAGGCTGGATTCCTTGCAGCCCTTTCCGAAGTCGGGACCATCGAGCCCACCACGGAGCAGGCCCCCGATGCCGAGGGCGTGATCTGCATCGCGCTGCCCGGTGGCTGGTACAGGTTCACCTTTCATGATTCCCCTGACGAAGCGAACCCGGTCACGTCGCTCGACGTGGCGATGCTGCAGGACCGGGTTCTGGACCCGATACTCGGCATCACGGATCCCAGGACTGATCCAAGGCTCCAGTTCGTCGGTGGCATCCATGGGACCGACTGCCTCAAGTCGAGGGTCGACGATGGCGAAGCGGCCGCGGCGTTCTCGTTGTTCCCCACCAGGATCGAGGCGATGATGGATGTCTCGGATGCATCCATGTGCATGCCTCCCAAGTCGACCTGGTTCGAACCGAAGCTCAGAAGCGGACTGTTCGTTCACGCCCTAGATACACGCGTACCGGCGGATACCTGATTTCCAGAGGAAGATGCACTGCAATGACGACTTCTCCCGACACATCCCAATCGGCAACCGGCACCATCAGCGGTGAGCAGCCTCGTGTTCTCGTCGCGGACTCCTTCCAGGCCGAGGGACTCGAGGCCCTTGAACAACTTGGATGCGAAGTCACCTTCGAACCCGGCTGCACGAAGGAGGAACTCCCCACGAGACTCGCTGAACTGGAACCCGACATCCTCGTGGTCCGATCGAGTCGAGTCGATTCGGTCTCCCTGCATGCGACTCCCCGCCTCTCCCTGGTGCTCCGAGCTGGCGCCGGGTACGACACCATCGACATCGAGACTGCATCGGCCCAGGGAATCTCGGTGGCCAACTGCCCGGGCATGAACGCGATCGCAGTGGCCGAACTGGCATTCGGCCTCGTCCTGTCCTGTGATCGACGAATCGCGGACCAGACCATCGACCTCCGGAACGGCCGATGGGACAAGAAGGGATATGCCGATGCGGCCGGGCTTCATGGAAGAACGATCGGCGTCCTCGGGCTCGGACGGATCGGGCTTGCCGTCATCGAGCGGGCGCGAGCCTTCGGAATGAAGGTCGCCGCCTGGTCTCGAAGCCTGACCGACGAGACCGCCGAGGAACTGGGCATCCAGCGATGCGGAGATCCCCTGGAACTGGCACGTTGCTCGGATGTCGTCAGCGTACACCTTGCAGCAGGCCACGGCACGGAGCAGTTCATCGATGCCACCTTCCTCGATGCGATGAAGGACGGCGCGATCTTCGTGAACACCAGCCGGGGCAGCCTCGTCGACGAAGTCGCTCTGGCCACGGCCATCGAGTCCAAGGGATTGCGGGTCGGGCTTGATGTCTATGCCGATGAACCCGGCTCCGGTGAACAGCAGTTCAACTCGACGATCTCCCCCTCTCCACCGACATGTGGAACACACCACATCGGCGCCTCGACGCAGCAGGCCCAGGAGGCCATTGCGGCGGAAGCCGTGCGAGTCGTGAAGCACTACCTCGCAACCGGTGATGTACTCCACTGCGTAAACAGGGCCTCGAAGACCGCCGCCGCCCTGCAACTTGCCATTCGGCACCTGAACCAGCCAGGCGTTCTCTCCCACGTCTTCGATCTCATCGGGGAATCCGGGATCAATGTCGAGGAGATGGAGAACGTCATCTTCGAGGGAGGAAAGGCCGCCTGTGCCCGCATCCAGCTCGATCGAGAACTGGGGCCCGCAGAACTTGAAGCCGTCCGCTCCCACCCGCTGGTGCTGAGCGTGCACCAGACGGAAGTCCTGTCCACTTGAAGCATTCATCCCGGGAAGACCATGACGACCACTGATTCGAACCACGTACTCAACTTCTCCGCAGGCCCGGCGATTCTTCCTGTGTCCGTTCTCGAGCAGGCTCGTGAATCGATACTCGAACTGGATGGAACCGGCATCGGGATTCTCGAACACAGCCACCGCGGGCCCGCCTTCACGAAGGTCATCGACGATGCGCGCAATGCATGCAGGACCGTTGGGAACATACCCGACGACTTCGAGATCCTCTTTCTCCAGGGGGGCGCCTCCTCGATGTTCGCATTGATCCCGATGAATCTTCTCGGGGAGGGACGGGCGGCCGACTACATTCACACCGGAACCTGGACCGGCAAGGCGATCAAGGACGCCGGACTGATCGGCGATGCCCGGACGATCTGGGATGGAAGCACGTGCGAGTTCCGGCACCTGCCCGAGGACGCCGAACTCCGGCACTCGGATGATCCGGTCTACACCTACTACTGCTCGAACAACACGATCTATGGAACCATGTGGCCGGCACCGCCGGCGTCGAAAGGGGTACTGGTCAACGATGCCAGCAGCGAGATGTTCAGCCGTCCCATCGACTGGGAGCGGCACGACCTCGTGTACGCGGGGGCGCAGAAGAATCTCGGGCCGGCAGGCGTGGCCCTCGTGATCATCAGGAAGGACCTGCTTGAACGTTCCAGGCGGGATCTTCCATCGATGTTCCGCTTCGACAGGCATGCCGAGCAGGGTTCCTGCCTCAACACACCACCGACGTTCGGCATCCACGTCATGGGACTCGTCTTCAACTGGATCCTGGAACAGGGCGGACTGGTGGCGATGCAGGAGCAGAACCTGTCGAAGGCGGCGACGCTCTACGAGTCCATCGACGGCTCCGGTGGGTTCTACACCGGCCATGCCAGGCAGGATTGCCGCTCGACCATGAATGTCACGTTCACCTGTCCAACCCCGGACCTGGATTCGCTGTTTCTCGCGGAGGCCGAGGATGCGGGCATGCGGAATCTCAAGGGCCACAGGAGCATCGGCGGACTTCGTGCCTCGATCTACAACGCCTTCCCTGCCGAAGGGTGCCGACGCCTTGCATCATTCATGGACGAGTTCGCCGCCCGGAACGGATGAACAGGGTTCATGACAGGCGTCGAGCCAACTCCATGACGCCACCGATGTAGGAACCCCCGAAGAGGTTCAGGTGATTCAGCATGTGGTAGAGCTGGTAGACGGCCACGCGATCATCGGCTTCATCAAACCCCAGGGTTGATCGCCATGCCTCCTGGCACTCCCGGGGGAATCCACCGAACAGCCTCATCATGGCCATGTCCGCCCAGGCATCACCGAATGAGCATGCAGGATCAAGAACGGCGATCGACCCCTCGTGCAGAACGAGTGCATTGCCGGACCAGAGATCCCCGTGCAGGAGTGACGCAGGCGGGATCCGTGGAACCAGTTGATCCAGTCGCCCCATCACCCCGTCAAGCATCGCGGTCGCATCGCGATCGAGCAGGCCGGCATCCCTCGCGCGGGTCACCTGCGGCCCGATGCGACATTCGATATTGAACTCGACCCAGTCTTCATGCCACGTATTCAACTGTGGAGTCCGGCCGATTAAGTTGTCACGATCGAATCCATAGCCTTGCATGCCGGCCGCGGAATGAAACCCGGCCAGGGCTTCCCCGAACTCGTGCCACCGTCCGGAATCCGGCGGACCGATGGAAAGCGACTCAAGCACGAGGACTGCATGCGTATCGGATTCCTCGAACCCGAGCACTGCAGGGATACGGATGCCGCCCTGAGCCGTCATCGCCTCGAGATTGTGTTGTTCGGCAAGGAGCATGTCCCGTTCGGAGCGTGCAGCGATCTTCATGACGCAGGCTGCACCGTCTGCGCACTCGATTCGAAGTACGTCATGAATGCAACCACCGGAAAGCGTGGACCAGCCAACAGGTGCCTGCCCGAGCACCGTCGTGCACGCGTGCAGGACCAGAGCTTCGTCGGTCACCCTTCGTCCTCGAGCAGTCGGTCCAAAAGGAGATCACATGATCGCTCGAGCAGGTCGAAGACGACCTGGAAGCCGTCGCCATCACCGTAGTAGGGATCGGGAACATTCTCATGCCCACACTCTGGATCATGCTGGAGCATCTTGCTGAGCCGATCGACGGGAGCCCCCATTGCAACCAGATTCCCGTAGTTGTCTTCATCCATGCACACGATCATGTCGAATGCCTCGAAATCGGCCGAGCACACCTGGCGAGCCGAGCCCTCGAGCTGGATTCCGTTTCGACCCGCCATTCGCCGCATCCGTTCATCAGGCTCTTCTCCGGCGTGCCAGCCCCCGGTACCGGCGGAGTCCACGATGAACGCGTCCTCGACACCTCGGAGCATCGCCTTGTGCCGAAACATCACTTCAGCCATCGGGCTCCGGCAGATGTTGCCCATGCAGACGAACAGGATCGACTTCCTGCGATCGGTGTTCATGACGCATGGTTCTCCGCTCTTGCTCGACGACCCATCCTGAACCCGGCCAGGACCACGATGGACATGATGAGGAGGAAGACCAGGTAGATCAACGTCGCCGGAACGAGTTCATCGATCCACAGGATCCCGAGGGAAGCCCCGAGCACGGCGAAGAAGATGCCTATCCCGTAGATCGAAAGCACTGCGCGACGGACGCTTCCTGTACGTCGCTTGATCATGTGGTGCAGGTGCTTGTCGTCTGGGTCCCAGAGTGGAACTCCCTGCACCCGGCGACGCACGATGGCGAGCAGGGTGTCGATGATCGGGATGGAGAAGACGATCAAACCAGCGAGGACAAGGTGCGTCTGGCCGGCTTCACCGAGCATCAGGATGATGACGACGCACATGTAGCCCAGCAGCAGGCTTCCACAGTCACCCAGGAAGATCGTGGCCGGGTTGAAGTTGTATGGCAGGAACCCGAGGACGGTTCCAAGCAGGGCAAGGCAGAGCACGACGCGCACGCCCGCAAGTGTGACATCGACCTCCACCTCACTACCGGGTGGCCCCATCGATGACTGGATCCGCTCCACGTCGATCGGATCGATGTGTCCGATGAGCGAGAGGGAAATCGCGAGCAGCCCGATGGCGATGATCGCGACGACCCCCGAGAGAAGGCCATCCAGCCCATCGATCAGGTTGGTCGCATTGCAGCCGCCGAGCACGAAGATGCCGATGATGAGGCCCCCGATCAGTTCCGTGAGATTGAGGCTGAACCCACCCAGTTGCAAGGCCCACGGGGTCAACTGGTCGATCCCGAAGAGCCAGTCGAGCAGGCCCGCCGCGACACGGGTCCCGACGTTGCTGACCGCGAGTCCCGCGGCCGCGATCAGCATGCCGGAGACCTTGATCCAGGAGTCACATTCCTTCACATCGTCGAGAAGACCTGTGAAGCAGATCGCGATCATCCCCACGATGATCATCACGGGAACCTGTCTATACCCCAGGGGCCATTGATCAACGAATGGATAACTCAAGATCAGTGAAACAAGCAGACCTGTAGCGATTGCGAGCCCGCCAAGATAAGGCACGGCCTTGGAATGGATCTTCCGTGACTCGCTGGGCGCATCGACGATGTTCATCGAGATGGCCAGACGGCGGTACAGCGGTGTCACGAGGAGGGTCACGAGGAACGCGATGACGAGCACCGGGAGACTCGAGACGAGGATCTCGCTCCAACTGGCCGACTTGATGCTCGTGGAAAGCAACTCGAAGACTTGACCGCCGCGCTGCGTTGCTTCAGGCACGTTCACCGATGCTCTTTCTCGAGTGCGTTCGGTTCATGGCCCATGGGTCCCGTCACCTAGTCATCGGACTCTTCAGACGTGTAGGACGCCATGAGTTCGTAGTTCTTCTTGAAGTAGCCGCCCGCGGTACGCCTTGGGCGATTCAGGACGACGCCGAGCAGTTCGCATCGAGCGGCGTTGAACTGGTTGATCAGTCGCGAGACGAGCCCCCGTTCCTCGCGATTGGCCTGGATGACCATGCACGTCGCATCGACGCGGTCGGCGAGAACCAACGCGTCGCCGGCCGCGATGGCGGGAGCCGTATCGATGATGACGAGGCCGAATGAACCACGAAGCGTGGCCATGAACTCGTCGAAGGATCTATCGGCGAAACGATCGTAGACCCGGTTGCCCGGTGTTCCTGCCGAAACGACGGAGATTCCGGAACCCTCCACCTGCTGCACGACGTCAAGAGCGCCCGCGGCACCGTTCAACACGTCCCCCAGGCCGGGCGAGTCGTCATCGATGTCATAGACCGATGCGAGACACGGGCGACGGAAATTGGCATCGACGACGGCAACGGAGATGCCCGAGCCCGATGCTGAATCCGCGAGGTTCGAAACCACGGTCGTCGCACCGGAGCCGGGCATGCCGCTGGTGACGAGCAGTGATGAGAAACCCTTCTGCTGCAGGGTCCGGCTCAGCGCGGTCCAGGCCTGACGATAGGACTCGGCGATGATGCTCTGTGGTTCCTGTGAAACGGCACGCTCTGCGTCCTCGATGTCCGTTGGATCCTCGTCGACTTCCGGAATCGTACCAATGATGGTTGCGCCGGAGATGATCGCCAGATCGCCCGCTCCACGGATCTTCTGGTTCATGATCTCCCTGAGGAAGATGATGCCGATGAAGCAGCCCAGGGTGAGCACGACGCCCGCCGGGATGATGATCTCCGGACGCGGGAACGAGAGTTCGCGAGGCGTGAGGGCGAAGTTCACCAGTCGGACACGACCTGCATCCGCACGCAGCTTCATCAACTTGATGCTGTTGAGGAGTTGCAGATCGTCATTCCGCTGCCCCTCCAACTGCGTCCGCTGCTCGACCATCGAGTCGTAGATCGATGAAGAGGATGCCAGATCCCTGAGCATCGTGTCCTTGGCCTCGATCTCGGATTCGAGGCTCTCGATGACATCCTGCAACTGGGTACGCTGATCCCCGAGCGTCTTGAGCTTCGCATTCAGGTTCCTGCGAATGACTTCCTCTCTCTTCGATTCGATCTGGAGTTCCGTCGCCCGGACCTGTCGCTCGATGGTCCTCACCTGGGGCGTATTCGGGTTGAACTGCTCCTTGACGGATCGCTCCTCGGCCTTGAGAGCCTGGAGCGTCTGCAACTGCCGCTGCATCGTGACGTCGTACTCGGCCTCGAGGATGTCCTCGTGCGTCGGCTCGATGGTTCCCTCGAGTTTCGCGGCCGTCTGCATGTACTGTGTCTGGATGCTCGTCAGTTCCGAGGCCGCCGTGGTGACCGCCTCCGTCAGTTTCTGGCTTTCAAAGGCGGCCTGGGAATAGCGAGGATCATCGAGGGTCGTGATGCCGTGCGTCAGGATGAATCCCTGTATCTCCTCGTTGAGATCACCGAGGGCCAGTCGGGTACCACGCAACTGGTCCTGGAAGAGCGCCTCGTTCTCACTGAACTGCTCGTTGTCGAGGCGCTCGATCTTGCGCAGGTACGCCTGGGCAATGGCATTGAGCACGATCGGAACATCCTGCGCATTGTGCCATGACCACCTCACTGAGAACAGGTTCGTGTTCCGGATGACGGGCGTCGAGAGCGTCTCGATGAGATCATCGACCGCCTGGGCTTCAAGCGGAGTGCCGGTCTCAGGATCGATGAACCACTCCTGCATCCAGCCCGTGTCGCGTACCCCGGGGTTGGCAACAGCATCACTGAGAACATCACGTCCCTTCATCAACAGAGCCTGCGTGTTTGCGACCCTGGAAACATCCTTTTCACTCATGGACTCGCTGGTCCCGATATCCGTCGATTCGACGAGTCCGGGTCTCACTTCGAACATGACCTCGGTTGAATAGAGCGGGTAGAGGTATCGAAGCGAGAAGAATGCACCAACCCCGATGATCCCACCAAGAAAGATCGAGACACAGATTCCAAGCACGTGCTGGCGGAGCACCCGGATCGGATCGATCGTAGGCCCTCCCTTGCCCTGAGCACGCTGGGACGGAGATCTCTGGGGTCCCTTGGATCCTGATTGTCGGCCCGTCTGGCTACTCATGAAATCTTCTCATCGAATGACGGCAGGGAATCCCTGCATGTTCAACCCCTGCCTATATCGTCCTGAAGTCGCTCTATCTCCGATCGGGTTCCATCATCCGGCGATAAATCAAGTGCCTTCTGAAGATGATCCCTGGCCTTGTCGCGACGCCCCTGGTCTATAAACACCTGCGCCATATGCAGATGCGCCCTTGGAGTCGGGCCTTTCTTGATAGACGATCGAATATGCTCCTCGCCCTTTGAATGCTTGCCAGTCCGGTAATAGGCCCAGCCGAGGGTATCGAGCACATCGGGATCGACCGGCATGATCTGCAACGCACGTTCAGCGAAGGCCACGCCCATCTCCGGATCGCCGAGGTGATCGAAGTAGGCATTGCTGATGGACAGGATGACGCCGACATTTTCGGGCTCGAGTTCATGTTGCTTGAGCCGACTCACCATGGCCTTCTCATGGTTCCCGATGGAAGCGTTGATCGTCGCGATGGTGTCGAGAATCGCGACGGAATTCGGGCTCAATGCTGCCGCTTTTTCCGCGTAAGGAAGAGCTTCCGTCGGCTGGGCCAGGTCCGTCGCGAGAATATACGCATAGTTGTTGAGTGCACCGGGATCCTCTGGATTGAGATCGACGATCGTCTTGAAGGATTCCGCGGCTTGTTCAGAATCGCCATGCGCAACCTGGTAACTGCCGAGCATCAGCACCAGTCCCGGGTACACATCGGGCTCTTCCGTGCGTGAGCGTTCCACTGCTGTCTGCTGGAGATCGATGGCCCGTGCCAGTCCGGATTCTCCGAAGAGACCCCAGTAGGTCGACATGCCGACGATATCCCAGAACTCGTCGGTGTCCTCCGTGATCGACGCCGCCAGTTCAGCCCCTTCTTCCGGATCACGATTCGCATAGACCGCAAACAGGTCCTCGTACCAATCCCTGATGGACATCCGCGAGAGATTGCCCAGTTCGATTTCCTTCCTGTAGATCGGGTATGCCCTGCGAAGTTGTCCGTCCGCACGGTCGTACGACCCCTTCCCTCCCAACGCCCTTGCATAGAGTCCCATGAGTTTCGGATCGCGGGACGTCTGCATCGTGGCGCTGAACAGTTCGATCAAGGCGTCGTAATCCCAAGGATCACCCGTACGCGTCACGCTCCGCAACTTGAGCATGATGGATCGACGCGGTTCCATGGAATAGGCATTGAGATACGCCATCGTCGAGTTGACGAGGCTTGGCTCCGGAAGCGCCTGGTAGAAATCACCGAGGGCTTCGTACCATTGACCCTCGTCGGGATAGAGCGAAATCGCCTCCTTGATCAGGTCTTCCGCCTTCTCGCTCTGGCCTGACTTGAGGTATGCGATCGTGAGCCTGTTGCGCAGCTCATCCGAACCAGCGTGCTTCCTGAGCACCGACTCCAGTTTTTCGACGGCCTCGTTGATTCTTCCCTGGGACTGGAGGATCTCGGATTGCTTGACGATGAGCGTATCCGACTCGGGCATGAGACGAATGCCGGAGTCGGCGATGAATGCCGCCTGCTCGAGCACCTCCTGATTGCGCGTCCTGGAGTATTCGGCAAGCATGCTGTCGATCAGTTCGATGTATGGACGCACCTGGGACGGATCCACCTCTCTGGCTTCCGCGAGCCAACGACGATAATCCTCCATGGCTGCATCGGCTACCGACCGGTCCCCCTTGGACTCCGCCACGGCGGACAGTTCGTATGCCATCATCGCCTGGAGCATCAAGGAGTCGTACGTAGGCGCCTGATCACCGATGTACTTCTTCAACTCCGATTCAGCCTGTTCGAAGCGTCGAAGCTTGAGCATGGCCCGGATGAGGCTTGCATGGAGTTCCGGCGAGTCCGTCGCCTCGTATCCCGACTGGATGTACGGCAGGGCTCTCCTGTAATCACCGGCTGTAACGAACAACTGACCGAGCGCTATGTCGATCGGCCGTGTCGAGGCCGTCTGCTTCGGAACGGCGCTCAGAAGCAGTTCCCCCGCTTCCCTGGCTCGATCGATCTGCAGCAGCAGGTTCGCGACTGATATGACCATCGGGACATAGTTCGGATCATTCTCGTTCTCTTCGATGAAGCGTCGAAGAACCTGAACGGAATCGTTGCGCCTGTCCAACTTGCCATAGACCTCTGCAAGCAGCAGGGCCTGGCCGAGGGACAGGCCTCCTGCATCGGCGAGTTCCTCGAAGATGACCGTGTACATGTCGACCCATTGACTCTGCAGGGTCTCGATCGCCCGCTCCTGTGCCTTTATGGACATCCCCCCCCACTCGCGCTCGGAGTACTGCTCCTCCCCGTATTGATTCAGCATGAGCTCCCGAGCCGGCTTGAGACTGACCAGCATCTCGGCGAGTCTCAACTTGTTCAGGATGTTCGAAGGATCCAACCTGTGCGTGGATGCCCGCATCCACAGGGCTGTTTTCTGACTGCCCGTTTCATACTCGGCCTTCAGCCACTCTTCTCGAATGTAGGCATCGTTGGGCAGCAGATCCTTGGCGTTCTGGAGCACTCTCAACGTCGTGAGCGGGTCATCGCCGGCATTCACGAGGCTGCTTGCATACAGGCGCGCCGTACGGGTGCTGTTTGGATTCCTCCTGTACGCTTCCGAGAACGCTTCGATCGCATCTTCGGACTTCCCTCCTTCGTCAAGCGCGACACCCAGTGATATCCACGCATTGTCGGACCAGGGGCTGACATCGATGGCTCTCCGAGATGCGAGCAGGGCCGATTGAAGATGCTCTGCATGAAGCCCGTCATTCCCCGCAGCTTTTTCCGCAACGGCTTTCCTCAGGTGCATTCTCGAACGGAATATGTCGCCGCCGCTGGAGTCGATGTTCCGAGCAGCGCCGAAATCAACCAGTTCCTCGAGGGTCTTTCAGTCCTCCGCTTCGGACGCCCGTTCGAACTGGATCGAAAACAGGCCGGCGTTCTCGGACGGGGCAGATGTCAGGATGGTGGGTTCAAGGCTCTGCATCTCGAGTTCGGCTCTCGAGGCGATATCCCTGGCCTCCGCCGAGGCTTTCAACTGGCCTGAAATCTCGAGTTCATCCGCGATCTGGTTCTGCTGCGCAGCCAGCGCATTGAATGCAATGAACAGATTTTCCCGGGCTTCCCTGGAATCCGGATCGTCGCTGATACCCAGTGCCTCTTCCCGTACCAGTTCGAGAATATCCGACGCAGCGACTCTTCGACGAATCTGCTCAATCCGCTCATTCCCGGGTTCGATCACGAGCGCATCGTCCAGCAACTGCACGGCAACGTCGACATTGCCACGACTGGATTCGACCTGGGCCATGGAAATCAGCAGGCGAACATCGACGGGATCCATCGTAGCTGCGACATCACGAAGAAGTTGGATCGCCCGGTCGGGATTGGCGGCCTTCATTTCATTGTCCGCCTGGCCGATGACTCTCAGAACCGGATCGGAAATGCCTTCGAAGCCCGTGTTGTTCTCCGTTCGCTTGAGCAGTTCCAGCGAGGCCATGACTTCCTGAACCGCCTCGTTGTTCCGCTGGATTCCCGCGGGGAGTGATTCAAGGGTCCGGATGCCTTCATCGATCCTTCTCAGGCGACCTTCCATGCTCGCTTTCGCGAGGTAATGATCGAGCTGCATCGGTTCCGCCTCGACGGCGGCGGCAAGACGTTCGAGCGCAAGTCCCTGCTGCCCGATCCGCTCGAGGCATATCGCCGCATTCCGATAGACCATCGCTGATGGATCGTTCGCGATGAATATGAGACGCTCGAAGGCGTTTGCTGCCTCGCGATAGTTCCCCTGGCCCATCTCGATGCGCGCATCGGCGTTCAACGCGACCACGTTGTCCTTGTCTCCACTCATCAGGTCATCCAGGCCCCCTCGTCTTTCGATCATGGCGTCGAAGTACGCGTCCTTGTCGGACTCGTCGGCTTCAGCCCACAAGGCATGCGCAATCTCGAAATCCAGGCTTGCTGCCGTCAACCTGTAGTCGTACTGCTCGAGTGATTCGAGACTGATCGGCTTCTGATCGGCCCCGAGTACCTCCGAAACCGCCTCGCTTGCGGCGTCGTAGTTCTTCATGGCGTAGTAGAGGTCAGCCAGCGCGAGGCGGAACCGGAGGTCCTCCGGTTCGTCTGCGAGGTACGCATTGAGCAGAGCCACGGCACGATCCTGGCCATTCTCGAAATCGACGCGCCTGAAGTACATCAGCAGTTCCTGAACCTTGATCGGCATCGATCCCGGGTCGACGAGGATGATCGACTCGACGTGATCGAGGGACGCCTGGAGCCGTGCTTCAAGTGCATCGATCTCATCCTGGGAAATGCGCGTACGGTCATTCTGTATTTCACCGTTCTGGACGATCTTCTGGAGATAGAGGTCGCGAAGCACCATCAAACTGGTGGCGGGACCATCCGGATTCTTCGCGACGGCCTCCTTGTAGGTCGTGTTGGCATGCTGGAGGTTCTTGGCCTCCTGACCGACACGCCCTTCCAGACCGAGCCGACGTGCCACTGCAAGTCGACCGAACGCCAGGTATGCCCAGCCCTCGTCGCTTCCCGGAACCAGCTCTATATGCTCGATGAGATCCTCCTCACCCGGGAAGTAGATCCGACCGTCGATCCGAAGATCGTCTGTCATTTCCGCATCCCTGAGGCGGAGCGTCGAGAGTCCCTTGTACAACATCGCCTCCGCGTAGAGATCGGACGTATTCGGGAATCGTCGTTCGATCTCGGTGCAGATCTGCAGGATCTGCCTGGGATACTCCTCCCGGTCAGTGATGCGTGCAGCGATGTACATTTCATCGATCAGCGACGCATAGTTTTCCTCGGAAGCCGGCAGGTTCTTTGCTCGCGACATCATCACGGCATTCCGTTCATTGAACAGTTCCCTCGCCTCGACCTGTGACACGGGGACGATGTGGTCGTAGGTCTTCAGCAGGTTGTCGTAGACGACGACGTTGTCCGGCTGCCTGTAGAGCACCCTGCCGAAGTACTTCTTCGCCAGCCTGTAGTCGCCTTCCTTCATCGCCTCGAGGCCCGAGTTGATGTTGCGTGTCGCCCGCCACGATCCCTGGTAATACAGGGCTCCTCCACCGATCACGCCGATCCCGCCCACGACGAGAGCGATGATCAGGAGAAGTTTCATGTTCAGCTTCTGCTTCTTCTTCTTTTTCTTTTTCTTTTTCTTCTTGGCCATCTGGATGGTGTCCGTTTCAGGTGTCGGCTGGATTGTTCAACTCGCCGTTCTGGACATCGGCCCAGTCAGGCAGGCACAACATGATTTCACCGAGAAATACGTTCATGGAATCACTCATGACCTCGATGAAGTCCTCAACATCGAACTCGGGGCCTCCCTTGAGCATGAACTGCAACTTGCAGTAGTAGGCGTACTTCTCATTTGGATTGAAGGCCAGCATCCGGACGCCCCCGGGAGTGGGCGTCAAACGCCCGTTCGCAATGAAGAAGTACCCTGCAAAGATACGCTCTTCGGGGCGGGCTGGATCGAGGAATTCCGACGTACGGACCACGATGTCCCCGACAGGCATCCTGACCTCGTGAAGCCCCCTGGCAGTAGCCAGTTGGAATGGCACCCCGTCGATCTCGTGGATTGGATCCTCCGTCCACCCTGCCCGATCGATCTCCAGGTCGTAATGCGTCGGTTCCGGGGATCTCTCGACGAGTCCGCCTGCAACAAGGCATCGATCAGGGACATGAGGCACGACATCGATCTGCCCGGTGTAGTAGGCGACGTGGAGATTGAGCACCGGCCAGTCGGGCTCGGCGGTGTTCCTGTAGATCCTGGATATGTAGTACTGGGTGCCCAGTTCCTCCGCGGCGGCCTCCGGCATCCTGTACTCCTGGAGCATCTTCCAGCTGCCGATCGTCGTTTCGACGTTGGCCAGCGAACTCCTGAGCTTGACCGGGTGTTTCTGGAGGTAGACGTTCAACTGCGAGGCGAGGAGTTGGAAAAGCACACCTCCCGCCACCATCACGAGACAGGCCACGACGAACGCCTTCCGTGCCCCGCGTGAAAACCGGATCGACAGCGTGTCGACCTTCGAACCACCCGTTGAACCCGGTTCCGCTTCCGGTTCGTCATCCGAGACCACGAGATGCCTGAGGATCCACATGACTCCCAGGTAGATGAAGAACGCGGGGATCAACCACAGCATCCCGACCATGGAGTGGAAGTCGCCCGCGGCGAAGTTCGAGTCCACGGTCGCCAGGACGCCGAGCGTCATGACCCTCAGCACGTTGACGAAGATGGCCGTCGGCACGGCGAAGGCGACCAGGAGGCATCGCTGCCACGCATGATCGAGGCCCCTGTAGGCCATGGCGACACCGAGCGCGAGGAAGGCGACCACCATGCGCATTCCTGAACATGCTTCGGCGATGTTGACAGGAATGACTTCGCCGTCGAGGAAGATCCGAAGCGTGTTGCCGGACTTTGTCATGTCGTAGCCGAGCAACGTCAGGCCCCAGTATGAACCATGCGCAGCGATGTCCTGGAGGCGGAACGTCACGATCTGCAGGAATCGATCCGAGATCGTCTGGCTGAACAGGATCATGTAGAGGAGGGGGAACCAAAGCCATTTCATCGATCGCCAGCCGAAGAGGAAGAGCGTGAGACCGATGAGCGACAGGCCGAATCCAGCGCCCATGAGGTTGTGATGCTTCAGGACCTGGGGTCCCAGTGCGCAGAACGAATACCAGGACATGCCTGCGACAAGAAGAAACAGGCCCGTCCAGGATGAACGGAACGGTTCCCGCGTGAGTTCCTCCCGGTTCAGCCAGACGAAGTACCCCGAGATGAATGGAATGACGAGGGTATGGCCCCAGTCAGCCTGCTGGTTGACCGCGAAGAGAACCTGTCGTTGGAGGAAATCCCAGAAGAGCCAGGTGATGATGACCAGGAGAAACCCGCCCATCAAGAGAAGTGAACGCTCGGAAAGCGTCTCTCTTGATTCCAGCGAGGTCTCCGATACCGTCATGACTCCTCTCCCCGGTCAGTCTCATCCTCGAAAAGCACGACATGCGCCTGCAGGCCCCTGTCGTAACCCACGTTGCACATCAGGCACGACACACTATTGGGGCCGAACACTGATCGGCGGCGCGCCGAAGACATCATTCCCGAAGTTCCTGTCCAGCAGGAACCCGAACCCGTAGTTCATGCGAAGTCCGTTCCTGAAGACCGCAAGCGGATAGGCCAGCCAGTTCGTGCCGACGTGCACATGGTCGTTGGGCTTCAGGTAGAAATCCGGCTTCGTCCGACGCCTGATGGCGGCGAGATTCATTCGAACCGTGGCCTCGCGGTGTTCACCGACCATCCTCGTCAGATCGACCCGATCGGGAATCGCGAGCGAGCCGAGACCACCTGCGGCGGCGATCAGGCGACTGAGGGTCAACGGATCCGTCGTGGGCAGGTTGTAGACGCCCGGTCGAAGAACCTCACCGGAGATGTAGACCACGCCGACGGGGGGACCGTCGATGTAGATCTGGTCATCGGGGCGAACGATGATGTTGTAGCTGTTGTCACCATGGGTCAGTGACCTGTACGGAATCTTGATGACCCGTTCAAGCACGAGGTTTGACGGTGAGGCGGGATGCTCGCTGCCACGCTTGACCTCGGACTCGATCGCGGAGTTTACCTCCGACTGCTCGACGCGAACCCACTCATCGCGTTCCGGTACATAGATGAATGCGTTCTCGTGGGACACCTCCGGCACATCCGACTGCAGGTCGTCGATGTCCACGGGACTCGGCGTCCGGACCGAAGGCACATCGAGATCATCGACGTCCACGAGCGGGGCGTCATCCATGCTGTATGCACCCGGGCTGGGCTTGGATTTGGCATTTTCAAGCTGGTCGATCAACGACTCGATGTTGGGTGCCGACGTGTCGACCGGGCTGGTCGTCGAATGCTCCGACCCGGCTCCATCGTTCTCCCAGTGGCCGCGCAGATCATCGGATGTGTAGACCTGGCGAACGACGTAGACCCACTTCGTGCTCAGCGGAACCGCGCCTGTCATCGACAACGCTTCCAGGAGCCGGAGGCTCGGATCATTCAGCGTGAATCGGCCGGGCGTGGCGAGATGGCCATAGATGGTGTAGGTGAATGCACTACCCGTGTTGATGGTGACATGAACCGTCGGGTGCTGCATGACATCGGCACGCAGCCTGTCCTCGATCGCGACCTGCAGTTCCTCGGCCGTACGCCCTGCAACGAGCACTTCCCCGAACTTCGGGAACCTGATGTATCCACCGGCATCGACTCGGCGCGTAATCGGGTACCACTGGCCCTTCATGTAGAGCTCGTAGATCTCGATCGTCAGTTCATCACCGGGATGGATCCTGTAGGTGAGATTGCTTGGAACCAGATCTTCGGGCGTGACACCGGTCGTCTGACCCCACAGGTCGAGACTCGGCTCGATCACGTCGATCCGCTCCAGAACGGGCATGGTGGTCGGGGTCTGCATGAACCGACCTGTACGGGATGGGTCGAAGTACGAGTTGACCTCGCATCCCAGGCTCGGCAGAAGCATGAGAACAGCCAGCAGGAAAGTCCTGCCCCGCCCCCAGCATGCAGATTGCCCTGGTTCTCTCCGCACTCCATGTCTCCAGATAGCGTGTACGGATTTCATGACGGACGTGTTCGCGTTCAAGACCCTGAAAAACAACTTGTGTTGGCCCGAGCACCCCGGCACGACAACATCGGTGCCTGACACAGCCACCGTAGAGCCTGACATCGACTTGATGAGGCCCCTTGGTTGAGCCAGAGGCCCTCCAAGGTGGGTTTCCAGTCCGTTATCAGACTCTGGAGGCACCATTTCTGCGCCCCTGAACTCACCACGGTGGACTGGAAAGACCGCTGCAACCACCCCATGGGAGTACAATCAACTCCATGGCGAGGACCAAGCCCGGAAAATCGGCCCCCACCGCCCTGGATGCCACCCTCAGGAGGCATCCACGGCCCCTCGGTGGAGATACAGCTCGACAGCATGTCGGGAAGGGTGTGGTGGATCTGAATGCCATGATTCTCAACAACCAGGACCATGATCCACAATCCCTGAAACTCGAGCGGAAACCCGACTGGATTCGAGCGCAAGCCCCTGGTGGTGATGAGTTTACGAAGACAAGAGACCTGATCAAGGCGAACAGCCTCCATACCGTCTGCGAGGAGGCATCGTGTCCGAACATCGGTGAATGCTGGAGCAGAGGCACCGCCACCATCATGATCCTGGGGGATACCTGCACGAGATCCTGTGGTTTCTGCAATGTCAAGACGGGTCGACCCGCAACCGTCGACCATGATGAGCCCAGGCGGGTCGCCGAGGCACTGTCCCGAACCGGCCTGACGCACGTGGTCATCACCTCCGTCGATCGTGACGACCTGCCTGACGGTGGAGCCTCGATCTGGGCCGAGACGATCCGCAGGGTCCATGAAGCCTGCCCCGACCTCTCCGTTGAAACACTCGTCGGTGATTTCAAGGGTGATCTGGATGATCTGCAGGTCGTCGTCGAAGCACGGCCCGAGATTCTCTCGCACAACATGGAAACCGTGCGACGCATGCATCCGGCCGTTCGTCCACAGGCTCGTTACGAGCGTTCACTCGAGGTACTTGCGCACATCAAGAGCCAGGGGCTCGTTTCCAAGACGAGCATCATGGTCGGTATCGGGGAACGGGACGACGAGGTCTTCGAGGTCATGGACGATATCCGGGTCCAGGCCGACACCGACATCCTGACGATCGGGCAGTACCTCCAGCCGACGCGAAACCACCTGCCCATCGATCGATGGGTCCCCCCGAAGCAGTTCGAGACATACAGGACCATCGGGCTGGGCATGGGATTCAAGGTCGTCGAATCGGGTCCACTCGTGCGAAGTTCCTACCACGCCGAGGAACAGGCCCGGAGGCTTTCATCGACTCCTTCGTGCTGATCAAGGCTGCGCAATCCGACCAGCCCCTCCATCCGGAACACTCGACACGACATTTCAATGTGCGTGCTTGCACTCCATGGCGTTGAATGTGATCGTCCGGAGCATGTTCCACGACTCCATCTTCGAATACGCGTCCAGCGAATCGGCCACAGGCGAACGACGCGATCATGATCGCATGCCCTCATGCGAGGAACTGGTCATCGATTGGCATGCCATGCCGGGCATGCCGGGTCGATACGGGCTCATCAATGAAAGTACGGGAGGTGGACTCGTGCGAAGCAGCGTGCCACTGGTCGAGGGCATGACCGGAAAGATCCGGACCAGGCTTCCCGGAGGTGAACCGGGACGAGCTTCAGTCATCGTGGCCTGGTGCCGACGTGTCGGCGAACACTACCACGTCGGCCTGCGTTACTTCGCAACCTGCTGAACCACAACATCACCCGAGGCATCTCGGTGCTCGACGTGTCCGAGGAACAGGTCGGCCAGCGCCTCGTAGATCGCCGTTCGACAGATGAGCCTGGAACATTCATAGGCGACGACCGCCGTCAGGATCAGCGGAATCGTCATGTGCCGTGCCCCGGTCATCTCGATCATGATGACGCCGCAGGTCAGGGGACTCTGCACGACACCGGTGAAGTAGGCGACCATGAACATCATGATGACGGCCTCGGGAGCGATCCCCGGAAGCAGCATGTCGACCAGTGGAACACACGTCTGCCCGAGCCCCGCCCCGACCGACAGGCTGGGATCGAACAGTCCACCGGGGATGCCGCTGATGAGACTGAAGAATGATGCGCACGCCTTCAGGGGCGCGTAGTGCCAGGGCGCCGTCCATGTGTTCCCGTCGGCATCCGGTATCAGGATGGCCTGCGCCTGGGGGAAGCCGCTTCCATATGTTTCACCACCGGACACCAGTCCGAGCAGGGCAAGCGAGCCGCCGATCACCAGCGGCGTGATCCAGATGTTCCACTTCATGCAGCACCCGACGACCCTCGTGCCCTTGACGACGCACTGGGAGAAGAAACCGCCCAGGAAACCGCCGATGATCCCGATGAAGAGGACCGAGCACCATTGAAGCATGGTCCAGTCGCCCGCATCGATGTCGACCTTCCCGTAGAAGAGGTAATCCTTCCCGAGCAGGAGCACCACGACCACCGAGGCGATGATCACGGTTCGGATGATCGTTCCGGCGTTGTTCTTCTCGAACGAACGACCGATTTCCTCGAATGCGAAGATGATTCCGGCGATCGGCGCGTTGAAGGCCGCGGCTATGCCCGCACCTCCACCACCGAGAATCAAGCCACGGCGGACAAGGTGCGCCGGAAAGTGCGTGATCTTCGTGATGAGGTACATCAGGCAGGCACCCACGTGCACCGATGGTCCTTCCCGTCCGATGGTCATCCCCGAGAACAGCCCGAGGGTCAACAGGATGATCTTGCCGAAGGCGATCCGCCAGGACAGCATCATGGATCGCATCGGGCCTTCCGGTGTCTTCAGGGCGGCGATGGCCTGTGGAATCCCCGTCCCCTCCGTCCCCGGAAAGAAACGGTCACGAAGCTGCATGATCAGCAGCATGCTCCCCGTAACCACGAGCATGGGAACGATGATCCCCAGAACTCCGGGCATCCGCCATTCACTGCCGAAGAGTCCACCTTCTCCCTGCAGGAACATGAACCAGTCCCGGCCCCAGACCTCGGCCTGCTGGAAATACCAGGCGACCAGTCCCGTCAGGACCGCCGCGACCACGAACAGGCCATGCCTGCCCCAGGCACGCCAGCAGAAGACCTCTCGACGCCAGAGTCGAGCCGTTTCCCTGGTTTCAAGTTTGATGTCCTGCTGAAGATTCGACATGGGAAGGGCCTGTTGCAAACGGTCTTATACCATCGTCGGCATCATGAAATCAGCATGAGAAGGCATGAAAGCCCCTTCCTGCGACCTCCTGGAGTCTCCGCCTCTTTTTTTCAAATACGCGAAAGGAAGCATGCCACCCCTGATTCTCTCCTTGGTGGCCAACCCAGGACCACACGAGGCTCCCTTCCCCTTCTCCCGCCACCACAAACAGTCTCTCTCTTCTCTCCTCCCGGAACACCGCGACTTCGTGCCGCGGTGTCCCTTTTTTTGGACCTGCACATTGATGCATGGTCTCTAAACGAGGCATCCTTGAAGTCTGACACCACACCGCGAACCCGGATGAAATCGGATCCGTAGCAGGAGTACTCGTTGTTGATGCCGGTTGGGGATCCGGCATGCTCAGCGGGCACATCTCTCTCCAGGCCGGGCATCGACCAGTCTTCAGGATCCCCGGCTTCTCCATCCCAGTTTCCACCCCGGAGTCCGGGGACGCCCGCAGTGCCTGATGGATGCGCTGTCCTGCATCCGTACTCCGCTTGACGGGGGCTTCATGAACAGCCGCGCACCACGAAATGATCTTGAAACGTATCTCCGCGAAATAGCCCGCGTACCCCTGCTGACCGCCGAGGAGGAACGCGAGCTTTCCTGGAAGATCATCAACGACAACTGCGAGGAATCACGGTGC
>PBMX01000034.1 GCA_002722935.1 Phycisphaerae bacterium
CGGGCCGATCAGCCAGTCCAGCAGGTCGATGTAGTGGCTGGCCTGGTTCATGAAAGCCCCTCCATCGAGGTCACGCGTGCCCCGCCAGTCCGCCGCATCGTAGTACTCCTGCGGCCTCGTCCAGAAGACGTTGATGTTGACCATGTTGATGCGGCCGAACCGGCCCGACTCGACCGCCCTCTTGAGCAGTTGCAATGTGGCGTTGAGACGATTCTGCTTGACGACGAACAGCCGGACCCCGGCTTCCTCGCAGGCCTTGACCATGTCGATTCCGTCCTGCCAGTGCGTCGCCATGGGTTTCTCGGACATGACGTGAACACCCGCCTTTGCACAGCGGATGGCGTGATCAGGATGCATTCCGCTTGGAGTACAGATGGTCACGATGTCGGGCGAGGTCTCCTCGATCATCGTCTCGAGGCAGTCGAAGGTGGGTGTTCCCTCCGGAATCGCGGCCGAGGCGAGAGCTGCTTCATCCGTATCACAGGCTCCGACGAGTTCAAGATCGTCGGCATGGACGGCGATCGCCTCCAGGTGCTTCCCGGAGATGCGTCCCGTGCCGAGAATCGCGATTCTGATTGGTCGATCGGTGATGGTCATTCAAACGTGCCCCCGGAACCCCGTGCTGAAGAGCGAGAAGGATATCCGGGTCGCGTGGTCGATGCACATCACGACTCGACGACCCCACGGAGAGCCCCGGCAACGCGTTCAGCGAGTTCATCGAGGTTGAACTGATCCATGACCATCGCCCGTCCGCGATCTCCCATGGCGACCCGATCCTCCTCGGGAAGACCGGCCATGTCCCGGATCGCCGATGCGAGGGCCGCGGGGTCTCCCGATGGAATCGAGACTCCGGCACCCGCGTCCACGACCGGGTTGACCGGTGTATCGACCATGGTGATGACCGGTCGCCCGGCGGCCATGTAGTCGAACATCTTGTTGGGTGATATTCCATGTCGAAAGACCCCTCCGGGCTTCAGCGGGAGAAGGCATGCGTTCGCCGACTGCAGGATCGGGTAGATGTCCCGCTTGGCGACCGGATCACGGAATTCGACCAGGTCGATCGACTCCGCCCGTGCACGATCCTGGAGATGTTTCTTCCGTGGCCCATCACCGATGAGGACAATCCGGCAGGCACCGGACCCGGAATCCTCCTGGAGCATTCGACCGGCATCAAGAAGCGTGTCGAGATCATTGGCTATGCCGTGGGCCCCGGCGTAGACCAGTGTGAAGGGCGAGTCCTGCGGCGGAGCGGAGGCCGGCGGTACGAGAGACGGATCGATGCCGTTGGGTATCCACTGAACCGAATCGACGTTCCCTCCTCTGGAACAAATATGCTTCTCCGAACCGGGCAGCAGGGTGAAGATCTTCGACGAGGCCCTGTAGAGGCGCCGCTCGATCCTGCCCATGTGCATGATGACGGGGTTCAGCCTCGAAGCGCCGCCGATGTCCACCAGTGATTCGGGCCAGATATCCCTGATCTCGCTGCAGAATGGAATCCCGAACCGCTGGGCAACTCTTCTCGCGGCATCCGCCGCGTAGAGATGAGGTGAAGAGCCGATGATCACGTCGGGGCGGGGAACGGGAAGGCTCTCGGATGCTGATGAAAGATGTTTCGCGAATGAACGCATGTTTCGAAGCCTTGCCAGCGGGTGTTCCGAGTAGGCGCGTGTTCGAAGCCATGCGTACCGGACACCGTCACGGGTCTCGACGCGTACCTGTTCTCCCGGATCCAGTCGCTCCTGGAGTTTGGTGTAGTGAAAACTGGAGGCGATGAGCGTAACGTCGATCCCACGCTGACCAAGACCCCTGGCCATCGCGTGGTGCCTGGTTCCACCCGGTTCATCCGAGGGGCACGCGTAGTGGTTGACCCACCAGCAGTTCATGCGAGCACGCCGCCACGAGTGCCTGCGAGTGCGTCGAGTATGCGGATGGCCGCATCCCCGTCTCCATACGGACGGATTGCTTCACCACTCGTTCCGATTGCGCCGAGGACGCTGTCGACGATCGACGCGGGATCCGTCGGCGGCACGATCGTGTTCCACCCGGACTCGACCAGTTCGACCCACTCGGTCTCGTCGCGCAGGGTCACGCAGGGAGTTTCCTGGAAGAACGCCTCCTTCTGGACGCCGCCGGAATCCGTGACAACGAGCGCCGCCTCGCGTTCGAGCACGATCATGTCGAGGTAGCCCATCGGTTCACGAAGAATGACCGCGGCCTCGAGGCGCGCCAGGCTTCCAGCCTGCTCGAGCGCGGACCTCGTACGCGGATGGAGGGGAAGCACGATCCGGTGTTCCTTGCCGAGCTGCTCAAGCGCCTCGATGATCGAAGCAAGCCTCGTGGGAGCATCCGTGTTCTCGGCGCGGTGCACGGTCGCGAGAATGAACCCTCCCGGTTCGACACCGAGATCGGAAAGCAGGCTGGAAGGATCATCCATCCTGTTCGAATAGAACCGAGCGGCGTCGTACATGACGTCACCGACCTGAATGACGCCTTCTCCATCGATTCCTTCCGCCTTGAGATTCGAGGTCGCCGCATCGGTTGAGGTCAGGTTCAGCGTCGCGACATGATCCGTGAGCACTCGATTCAACTCTTCCGGCATGAGTCTGTTGAATGAACGCATCCCCGCCTCGACGTGCGCCACGGGAACATGGAGCTTGGCGGCCGCCAGCGCCCCCGCGATCGTCGAATTGGTGTCTCCATAGACGAGGACCCAGTCGGGCTTCTCCTCGAGGATCACTTCCTCGATCCCCGCCAGCATCGACCCGGTCTGGGCCCCATGGCGCCCCGAGCCGATTCCGAGGTGGTGATCCGGCGTCGGGATCGAGAGTTCCTCGAAGAAGGTCGAGGACATGTTGTCGTCGTAGTGCTGCCCGGTATGGAGCAGGATCTCGTTGATTCCATCCTGATCGGCCGCAAGACGCGATACCACGGCCGCCTTGATGAACTGCGGACGGGCGCCGACGACTGTCAGGATGGTGAGTGGATCTGCCATGGGGTTCGGAATGACCCCATTGTACCCCCCCACCCCGAACAGTGACGAACATGGAGTCTCCCGGTTCGATGGCGTCGGTTAGGATGAAGTTCCGTGCTTTCACCGGGAGTTCGATGAACCCTGCGCATCCAGGAAGGACAGGACATGACGACCAGCGAGATGCTCAACATCAGCGATGTGTTCGATCGGTACTGGAGCGATGACTCGTTCCGAGAGAACTTTCTGAGGGATCCCGCATCCATCCTCGACGAGCACGGGATGATGAACATCCGGGGCATGGAGATGGAAATCGTGGATCACAAGGAGAACATGATCCACCTGATCTTCCACTCCGAGGCGCCAGACAAGATCCACCTCGTTTCACATCGACATCCCAGGCCGTCCGATCGCGGGGGTTGATGCACGTGTTTCCTCAACTGCTTCTCTGCATGCTGCTCCACCCTGTGGAGCACATCACGGTGCCGCCGGGGTTCCTCGTCGAGAAGGTCATCGATGCCGACGCCGAACAGGGCTCATGGGTGTGCATGGATTTCGACTCCGAGGGACGTCTCGTCATCGCGCCGGAGCGGGGACGCCTGATCCGCGTGACGATGACGGGGGAGGCGGTCGATGCCGAATGGATCGATTCACCCGTTGAGCGCGCCCAGGGGCTGCTCCACCACGGAGACAGCCTCTACTGCAACGTGAATGCGCCCCTGGACGAGGGCGGTGGTCTTCATCGGCTGCGGGACCTCGATGGAGACGGCACGTTCGAACACCATGAGCAACTTGCACGATGGGATTGGGGAGGAGAACACGGCGCCCATGCGATCATCCTCTCCCCCGAGGAGGACTCTCTCTACCTGGTGCACGGGAACCACGTGCGACCACCCGAAAATCTTCTCGAAACATCGCCCCTGCGGAACTGGGACGAGGACGTGCTTCTTGAACGACTGTGGGATCCGCGTGGGCACGCGGTCGGGCGGATGTCCCCCGCCGGCTACGTGATGGAAACCGATTTCGACGGCTCGTCGTTCCGACTGGTCGCCGGTGGACTTCGTAATCCATACGACATCGCCTTCAATCACTGCGGTGAACTCTTCACCTACGACGCGGACATGGAATGGGACATCGGAACCGGCTGGTACAGGTATCCGAGGATCGTGCACGTGGTCTCCGGAGGTGAAACCGGGTGGCGAGGGGGGAGCGCGAAGTGGTCGGATGCCTGGCCGGACGTGAACCCACCCGTCGTCGAGACCGATGTCGGTTCCCCCACCGGTATCCGGTTCGCCTACGACTCCTCCTTCCCGGAGCCATGGCGATCGGCTCTTCTCGTGTCCGACTGGTCGTGGGGGCGTGTTCTTGCCGTGCACCTGCACCAGGACGGAGCGGGATGGAAGGGCACCGTTGAACCGTTCCTCAAAGGCAGACCATTCAACATCACCGACCTTGACGTCGGGCCGGACGGCCACCTCTACTGCATCACCGGCGGACGCGGAACCTCCAGCGCTCTCTACCGGGTCAGGTGGACCGGCATTGCACCGGAAGATGATTACGTTGTCACCCCGCCCGATGATGGAACCCGGGTACTCAGGCTGGCGCTCGAATCCTGGCATGGAGACACCGATCCAGGGCGTCTCGACGACCTCTACGCCGCCATCGGACACGAGGATCGATCGATCCGTTTCGCCGCGCGGGTGGCGCTTGAGCGATTGGATCCCGATTCATGGTCCGCGCTGGCCCTGGAGGAGGAGGAACATCGTCGCGCCATCGAACTGCTGGTGGCATTGGCCAGGACCGGCAACGAAGCACAACGAAACCAGGTCGTCGGACGTGTCGTTGATCTCCTTGGCCGTCCCGTCGCCGTCGGGGAGGAGATCGGGCTCCTGCGAGCCGCCATGATCGCGATGTCTCGAGCCGAATCGGTGGATGAGAAGATCCTTCGTCGACTCGGCGAACGAATCGTGATCGGGTATCCGACCGGCATGCTCGAAGTGGACCGTCTGCGCACGACTCTGCTGGTATCGGTCGATCATCCGGATGTGGTTCCATTGACACTTGATGCGATGGACGACACGTCATCGCACGCTTCGCAGTTGCTGTACGCGCTTCCATTGCGTCATGCCACCAACTGGACGGAGCTCGATCGGGAACGATTTCTCGAGTGGTCGAAAGGCGCAAGGCGATTCGAAGGAGGCCTGAGCATCCAGGGATTCGTCGAGGGAATCGCCGGACCCGTGCTCGGCGACGACCTCCCGCCGCTTCCGACCGGCACGCCGGGCATGGATGAACCACTTCCCTCGCTGCATGCCTGGACCATGGACGAGATTCAACCACATCTTCCCAGGCTCGATGAACCTTCGAGATCACTCGATCGGGGGCGCATCGCCTACGAGGAGGCTCGATGCAGCCTGTGCCATCGATTCGGTACCACGGGTGGTGATCTCGGGCCCGACCTGACGGCCGCCTCCTCGAGATTTTCACGCCACGATCTGCTTGAGGCGATCCTTGAACCCTCCGCCCACATCACGGACCAGTATGCCACGAGCAGGATCGAACTCGTGGATGGTTCAATCCTGGTCGGACGCATCCTCGAACGGAACCGGGACCGGCTTCGCCTGCTCGTCGATCCGTATGGGATGGAGGAAGTGGTGGTCAGTACCGTCGAGATCGCTTCCGAGTCCCCAGGTGAAACTTCTTTCATGCCGGCTGGACTTGTCAACGGGCTGACCCTCGAGCAGATTCTCGATCTGCTCCATTACATCGAGCAGGAGCAGGCTCCCTGAGATGCATGGCATGAACGACTCGAAGCACATTCTCTTTCTCTGCACGGGCAACTCGTGCCGAAGCCAGATGGCCGAAGGATGGGCGAGACGGCTCGCGGGTGATGCCTGCCGAATCTCGTCGGCGGGACTGGAAGCACACGGGCTCAATGAGCATGCCGTGAAGGTCATGGCGGATGTCGGCGTGGACATATCCACGCAGGAATCGAGCAGGCTTGATTCCTTCGAGGGGGTCATGTTCGACCTCGTCGTGACGGTGTGTGGTCACGCCCATGAAACGTGCCCTGCATGGCCCGGTGGCCAGGAAGTGCGTCACATGCCATTCGATGATCCCCCGGCACTTGCGCGCGAAGCGGCCAGCCCGGAGGAAGCCCTCGGTCACTACTCCCGGGTGCGTGATGAGATTCGGGTGGCCGTCGCGGACATGCTTTCCGAACTTGGGCTGCTTGCTGAAGCCGATTGAGTCAAGGGGACCCTTCCACGGGGCCTCGTTCCTCGATGATGTCGCCATCGGCATCGAAGAACTCGATGAGATGCGGCCCGGTTCCCGGCAGGCCGATGGAACTGGAGCCACTCCACATCGGTCGTGCCAGGATTCGCTCCCCGGTAACGGCGTCTCGAACACGAACGGCGGATGTTCCTTCCGGGATATCCGTGATTTCGAAGGACGCGATGTCGCCGTTCTCCAGGAGATTGAATGAAACGGGCCACCCGGGATACTGCTCGGCTCCGTCCCTCGAAGGATCCTCCCATCGAGGCCAGCATTCAAAGAGCACGTCGCCTTCATCGAGGTTCACGCGGATGATCCCGTAACCGGGCATGCGATCATGCAGGTTGGACGGTTCCCTTCCGGAACGAGCGGGATTCGCGACTGCTGCAACCGAGAGCAGGTTGCCGAAGCCGTCCTCGTACTCCCCCGTGTAGCTCGGTGCGCCGGGATCCCTGTTGTCTCCCTCCACCGGTGGATACCAGCGACGAGGCCACGTGTTGGCGATGGCGGGGACGCAGAATGCCCACCCGGCATCCTCGTGCTCGTCGATCCCGTACTGCACCGTGGACCCAAGATGCTGGTCACCACAGACATGGAAGGCGAAACCTTTCCGCATGGAACGCAGGGCATCATTCCTCGGCGTCTGGGGCCACCCGTTTGAATCACCATCGATGGCCAACGACCAGTCCGTCGGAAGATCACCTGGATCCGGAAATGCACCGCGTGCAGTGGCGCTCCCGGAGCTGCCGCCGGGTGGAAGGGTGTTGAGATTTCCAAAGAGGGTCTGCGACAGGACGGCCTTGGCCCGTATTCCAGGTTCCCATCGAGTAGCCCACGTCTCGAGAAACGCCTCCTGGCGATCACCAAGCAGTTCGGCTCCCTCGACATCAGCGTCCGTCCCCTTGAAGCCCTCGGCCTGTGGCCAACCATTCCTGAACTCTCCACCGGGAACAGCGATCGTCGGAGAGGACTTGAACATCCTGTCGGCAAGAATCGCGAAACTGACACCACCCCAGTCGAGGCTCGTGAAATAGACGCTTATGTCCTGTTCCGCCGGTGCCGGGTCGGCCGGATCCGGAAGATGGCTGGTCTGCGTCCGGTGGACCATGTTGACGAACTCCGGCGGCATCCTGTACCCACCGCTGTCCTGGGCGGTGATGTCACCCGTCTTCACGGCACGTTTCCCACCTGCGCCCCAGATGTTTCCATGGTAGACGTCATGATCATCCGGGATCGTCACCGTCGGGCGGTCCTTCGTGAGTTCACCGAATGACCAGCAGAAGCGATACCACTTGTAGAGGTAGTCGAGCATCGCGTGATCGGTACTTCGATTGTCCACGGGCGTCAGGTCGCCCTCGTAGATCTGGTCTCCAGCGAAGAAGAGCATGTCGGGATCGTGCCACCGAACGGACTCGACGGTTTCACGGTGGGGCATCCAGATACCGTCGTGATTCCACTGGAGGTCACCCGTGAATACCTTCTGGCAGTTCATGGCACCCAGTATCAGTTCGTCATTCGGCGAAGCTCGAATCACTCCTTCATGTGGTTCGGCGTCACCAAGACGCACCCTGTAACGAGTCTCCATGGCCGGATCACATCCCTCCACCCTGAATCGAAGTGTTCGCGCATCGGGATCCATGCTCGCCGTCGCAGACTCGGTCCATTCCCCGGTCTCCGGGTCGACGAGTTCCAGAATACCGACCTGTTCATCGGCTTCTCCCAATGGCGGGAGTTGCGCAGTCAGTTTCAGAACGCTTTCGTCCAAGGTGTACTGGGTCATGAGCACCGGGCCCCAGGCCCGTTCTGGATATGGAAGTACAAGGCCTCCCTGCAATTGGAAATCGTCGAACCAATGACCTGCATCGGTGCCCGGAGGCCCGCGATGGGACACCAGGGCGATGCCACCGTCGAGTAGTTCCGGATCAACCTCCCCGGCTTCGACCTCATCGACCAGTTCTCCCTCCAGGTCGATGGCTTGTACCGTCAGGCGACATGGGCCTTCACTGCAATCGATCGAGACCTCCAGGGTGCCCTCGAAGGGTGACCTGAGTCGCGGGGGCCTGGACGTCCGTTCGGCTGACTTGAGCGACGGAAGATGTGCCTTGTCGACCTTCACGTTGATGGCCCAGGAAGACTGTGATCGAAGAGGCTTGTCGTTCCTGCGGATGTGCACCTGCCCGGTTCCATCGACGATGCACAGAATGCCACCATCCACACCCGGGACATGGTGGACCTGGGCCGTCAGACGATGATCCACATGCTCACCACCGGCTCCGATGAGCAGGCCCGACCATGCTCCGGCGCTGGGCCTCCCCCCCGTCCCGATGGGACCGGTCCGGACGGAGAGTCTCGCCTCCAGGGACGCATCGGACAGGGCGTGTGTCAGGACATGGCATGTCCGCTGTGGTCGGGCCGGATCCTGTTCGACACACTCGACGCGGCCATTGACAACCTGCCAGTCCTGCAACCTGTTCGCCCAGAAGGATGGACCGATCCAGCGACGATCCGGCGTCGCATTCCAGTCCCAGACGACCGCAGGTTGTTTTCTTCGACTCTGCTCGCGACGAATACAGGCACCAACGACATCATCACAGGCCTTCACGGCCGATTCGCCTCCCTGATTGCAGGCGACCAGGACAGCCAGATCCTTCTCCGGGGCGAGCCAGGTCACGCAATAGAACATCGTGTTGGTGCCACCATGGTTCAAGGCCGTCCCGCCAGCCCAGCTCCGCTCCAGGACACTCCATCCGAACCCGTACGAAGCTCCGTCTCCCGGAGCCGGAGCCTGCAGTCGTTTGAACGTGTCCGTCGCAAGCAGATCATGGCGACCCTGAACACCCTTCAGGTGTGCCGCGACGAAGCGACTCCAATCCTGGATGGTGCAGTGGAGCCGTCCCGCAGGCGTGACCGCCGCGGGGTTGTCCGCCATCGGGCGTGACGGGGTCCCGTCCTTCCCATGCCCGTTGGGGTGGTCCTGTCCCCGTGACCGGGGTGCTCCATGCCCAGCCGTGGTCATGCCGAGGGGAACGAACAGTTCATCCTCCATGAGCTGTTCGTAGGACTTTCCCGCCGCAACGGCGCACATGTGTCCGGCCACGGTGAACCCCGAGTTTGAATACTCGTACTCTCCCACGGGGCGAACCGGCTCGAGCAGGAGAACATCCTCCACGTATCCGCGGATCTGTTCAGCCTGGGTTCCACCACGCGCCCATGCCCTCTTCCACGCCTCGGGAGGCGAGGGCTTGGGCATGCCTCCCCTGTTCGTCAACAACTGCTCGAGAGTGACATCCCGCCATCCATTGTGCATCTCCACTTCCGGAAGAACCTGCGAGATGGTGCTGTCCCAGGAAAGAACCCCGCGCTCGACGAGGCGAGCGGCAGCGGTGGCCGTCATCGCCTTCGTGCAGGAACCCAGGTGCCAGAAATCCTCAAGCGTGACCCGTTCATCTTCTCCACGAACGCGAACTCCCGCGGCGGCCACATCGACGATGCGATCACCGCGAAGCGTCAGCGCCGCCATGGCGGGTATGTCGTGCTCCTCCATCGCCGCCTCCAGTACATCTTCAAGCGATGAACCGGGGGCCTGGCTGGTCACCAGGAGTGGAAGCGTCAGGAGCAGTGACATGGAGAATCGCATTCATCCATGATTGCACGATTCACCGGTTGCTGCGAATCGACTGCGTCAATGGGCCTGCTGGGACTCGAACCCAGATGAGGTTGCCCTCAGCGAATTTTAAGTCCGCCGCGTCTGCCAATTCCGCCACAGGCCCGCCTCATTGTAGCCCTGGAAGGCGGGAGGGCCTGCCGTCGCTTCAAGGGGAACCTCGCGAACGTGTTCACCCTATAGTTGATTCGTGGCAACCCGCAGCCCAGCCCGCTTGATTCCAACTCTTCTGGCCTTCCTGCTCCTGTGCAGTCTTGGTGCAGGGGTTGTCCTTTCCCGTTCGTTGCAGGGGGTTCCACCCGTTGCGCCGCCCGCCGCTGGAGAGGAAGCCCGGCCCGAGACGCCTCCGAAGAAGGAGGAACCTGCAGCACCGGCCGGTGACGAGAAGGAACCTGGAAACGGACAGGAGAATGTCGAAGCGGTCGTCCTGTTTCCGGAATCGACCGGTGATGAGCTTCGATCGAAACTCCACGAGTTCACCGAAGCGGGCCACATGGAACTTTCCTACAGGCGCGCCCGGGAGATCATGTACTGGCAGGCGGACAACGAGAATGGTGTCGTCACGACCATCTACGCCCGGAGACCGACGCCGCTGCCGCCCGGGGAATGGCCCGATCCGCAGGTGCTCAACTGTGAACATCTCTGGCCGCAATCCAAGGGAGCCAAGCGGCCTCCGATGCGAACGGATCTCTATCACCTGAGACCCGCCGTGCCGCGGGTCAACTCGATCAGGAGCAATCATCCATTCGGTGATCCCATCCCCCCCTACCGCCATGACGACGGATGGAAGTCGGGGCGCGACTCGAGCGAGACGTCCTGTTTCCAACCACCGAAGACGGTGCGGGGTGACGTATCGAGATCGATGTTCTACTTCTCGATCCGGTACGAGACTCCCATCGATGATTCCCAGGAAGTCGTCCTTCGAAAATGGAACAAGGAAGATCCCGTCGACGAGAACGAGCGACGACGTGCCAGGGTGATCGAGGAGGAGCAGGGAAACAGCAACCCCTTCATCCTCGACTCGACGATCGTGGACCGGATCGACGATTTCTGAATCCAACCCAGCCTGTGCTAGCATGCAAACGTGGATGGTCCTGAAGGACCCCTCGCCGGTCACCCCTTCCAGGAGATCAAGAAGATGGAACTTGCAACAGTCCTGGTCAACTGGATCGTTCGGCTTTCCCTGTTCGTATTCCTGGCCCTCGGCATCATCTTCTCGCCCTGGTTCCTCCTGGGGGCGGCCATCGCGGCCCCGTTGGCCGCCATTTCCGTGTGGGACCAGTTCCAGGCCAGGCACAGCATTCTTCGCAATTACCCGCTCCTGGGACACCTCCGATTCTTCTTCGAAAGCATCCGTCCCGAGATGATGCAGTATTTCGTCGAGACGGACACGGCCGGTCGACCGTTCAACCGGAACGAGCGAACAGTCGTATACGAACGCGCAAAGGACCTCCTTGACGACAAACCGTTCGGTACGGAACTCGATGCCTACAGCACCGAGTACGAGTGGCTCAATCACTCGATAGCGCCTTCCGAGAAATCGAAGGAGCCGTTCCGAATCGACGTCGGAGGACCCCAGTGCTCGAAGCCATACTCGGCTTCCGTCTACAACATCTCCGCAATGAGTTTCGGCGCCCTCAGTGGAAACGCCATCATGGCCCTCAACAAGGGGGCGAAGAAGGGCAACTTCTTCCATGACACGGGCGAAGGCAGCATCAGTCCGTATCACAGGAAATACGGTGGAGACCTGGTGTGGGAACTGGGCAGCGGATACTTCGGCTGCCGGACGGAGGATGGAAACTTCAACCCGGACCTCTTCGCTGAACAGGCCGTCGAGGAACAGGTGAAGATGGTCGAGATCAAGGTCTCCCAGGGAGCCAAGGCGGGTCACGGGGGCGTTCTTCCGGCTGCGAAGATCTCGAAGGAGATCGCCGAGACTCGTCATATTCCCGTCGGGAAGGACTGCATCTCACCGGCCTATCACAAGGCGTTCTCAACGCCGATCGAACTGATGCAGTTCGTGGCGAAACTCAGGGAACTCTCCGGCGGCAAGCCGTCCGGATTCAAACTCTGCATCGGCCGCCCAAGCGAGTTCATGGGCATCTGCAAGGCGATGATCGAAACCGAGATCTACCCGGACTTCATCGTCATCGACGGGGGCGAGGGTGGTACCGGCGCTGGACCCATCGAGTTTCTCGATCACATGGGCACCCCCCTGACGGAAGGCCTTCTGTTCGCCCACAACGTGCTTGTCGGGACCAACCTGCGGGACAAGATACGCATCGGCTGCAGTGCGAAGGTGGTCACCGCTTTCGGCATCGCATCAAAGATGGCAATCGGTGCCGACTGGTGCAACTCGGCCCGCGGTTTCATGTTCGCCGTCGGCTGCATCCAGGCCCAGCGATGCCACACCAATACCTGCCCGGTCGGGGTCGCCACCCAGGACAGGAAGCGCCAGAAGGGGCTCGTGGTTCCAGACAAGGCCGAGCGGGTCTACAACTTCCACAGGAATACCCTCGATGCGCTTGCACAGGTCGTGGCGGCCACCGGACTGGACCACCCGAATCAATTCAAGCCCATCCACATCTCAAGGCGTGTTTCACCGACATCCGTCCTGTCCTACGAGGACCTGTACCACTATCTCGAGCCCGGTGAACTGCTCTCTGGAACCGAGAATCCCCTGTACAGGAAGTACTGGGAACGGGCGGATGCATCGCAATTCGCCAAGCCGCACGGAGCCTAGCGGAACCCTCAACCAGGAGAAGGATCAAATCATGCGAACCACCATCTTCATGGCAGCAGTTGCCGCTGCTTCAATCGGTTTCATCGTCGGGCAGTTCCAGCCAGCCGCACAGGCCCATTGCCAGGTTCCCTGCGGCATCTATGACGACCCCATGCGCATCACGATGCTCCGGGAGGATGCGTCCACCATACGGAAGGCCGTCACCAGCATGGACGACCTGATGAACGAGGGAAATCCACTGCAGGGATTCAACCAGGCCGTTCGCTGGATCAATGAAAAGGACCAGACCTCGACCAAGATCCAGCGCGTTGTCTCTGACTATTTCCTTACCCAGCGGGTCAAGGCCGCCCCGGCGGGAAGCCCGGAGCATGACGTCTACATCGAGCAGTTGACACGGATGCACGCAATTCTCGTCGCTGCGATGAAGTGCAAGCAGCACGTGGACATCGAGCATGTCGACGCACTTGATGCCGCCATCGAGGCGATCGCGGGCTACTACCCACCTTCAACCGAAGGCGGTTGAAACAGCAGTGCCTGAAAAACCAGGCCGACCGTCCCCGGAGGAACGGTCGGCTGAAGATCCTGCACACCCGGGCCGAAGGCCGGGGGCGGTGCTTGAGCGTCAGAAGAGAAGTTGCATCTGGGCTCGAAGGAGCCACTGGCCATCCGCATCGCCGTTGTTGTCCGGACGCCACCCGGTTCCGGATGTCGTGTAGTCCGCCGAGGTCGGGCCGGTTCCACCGTCCGTGACGGTGTCGAATGCATAGCCCCAGTCCATGGTGAACTTGATATTGCTGTTGACGAAGTAGTTGGCCCCGATGGTCAGCACGCTGAGATTGTCTCCGGCCGCTGCCGGAGCACCGAAATCGGTGCCGGTGAAATCGGCATCCTCGATGTCCCCGTAGGAATATCTGGCGAAGAGTTCCAGGTCTTCCTGCATGAGGTAGCCACCCTGGATGACGACGCCCAGCGAATCCTGGTCCGTCTCGGCGTTGGGACTGTTGACGGTCTCGAGGTACCGGTCCTTGCCCCATGCCCAGACGAGATAGGACATGAGCGTCCAGCCATCTCCGGCGATGCTTCCGTCGATGGTGAAGGCCAGTGACCTTGCGACATCACCGTTTCCATATTCCTGGACACCGTTGAAGTTGCTGTTGAACCAGCCGAGGGCACCACCGAGCATGAAGCCGGTCTGTCCATTGGTATTCCTCGCGTTGAGCCCCTTGAACATGGACCACTCCGAACCATCTCCGAGGAGCACCTCGGCTCTGGCGGTGATGCCGTTGGTCGAGGGGCTTCCTGCGATCTGGGTGTTCTGATCGTTGGGGCCGTTGTTGTACATGGCGTTGATCTTCCAGGCGTCCTCCTCGTAACCGAGCATGATGCCCTGCGTACGACCCCAGGTGAAGGCGTTGTTGACGATCGAACGATCAACGGCCAACTGGCGCGAGCTTGAAACGAGTTCTTCGCGCAGGAACGGAGCCTTGAACTGCCCCATCCGCACGTACATGCCGTTGTCGAGCTTCTTGTTGATGTATGCATCCTCGATGAACACGTTCGCAGGTGTATCGAGTCCGGACTGTCGGTTTGAAACGACCGTCAACTTGTAGCCCCAGCTGGGATCGATGATGTGGCCCGAGAAATTCAGCTTCGCGCGTCGGATCTCGAAACCGTGCACATCGGCCTGGTCGGAGGCATCGTTGAAATGCCATCGAACCTGGATCTGGGAGTTGATCTTCATGAGCCAGTTGCCATCGCCTGAAGCGAGGAAGAAGCCCTTGTCGTACCCCGATGTCATGCCTGAGCCCTGAAGCGCCGCCCGTGTGTCCGCACCGGCAAGTACGTCCGAAACCAGGCCCCTGACCTGTTCTGCACGTTGCTCGGTCAGCCAGGTCGAGTCCTGCTCGGATCGCAGGGCATCAACCTCGCCTTTCAACTCGAAAACCATCTCTCGCAGTTCCTGGTCGGACATCGTGTCGATGGCCGGTGCTGCCAGTCCTGCGTTGCAGCCCAAGCCGATGGCGAGGACTCCAATTGCACTCTTCATTTCAATACTCCTCTTGGTAAGGTTTCGGCAGCCAGGCCGCCTGATTGAATCAATCGACGGCAGAGTAGGGATTAAACCTGCGGGGCGGATCCGTCCTGTGGAATACATGTGAATGAAACAGGGCATGAACAGAACCTGAATGATTTGCCGGGGAGCCGATCCCGGGATCGGGTTTTGCCCCGACAACGAGTGCGGGCTATCCTGAGTCCCTGCACGATGGCCGTGTACCCAAGTGGTCTAAGGGGACGGATTGCAAATCCGTTATTCGTGGGTTCGAATCCCACCGCGGCCTTTCCTCCGGAGATCTCATGCGGCTCCTCCTAGCGACATCTCTCCTGCTGCTCGCCACCGGGCCAGCCGCCGCCCAGGAGGCACCGGCAGCGACGGTCGAGCAGACTGAAGCCGTTGATGGCCCGATCGCCCCGCTGCTGAGAAACGGAAGCTTCATCAGGGAGGCACGTGGAAATCTGGACAGGGAGCATCCCGGCAGGCCCTGGATCTTCACCATCTCGACGGGAACCCCGGAGAAGCCGCTCGACCAGGAGTTCATTCTCCTGCCCTCGCACCTCCTCGAGGAAGTCGAACTTGAACTGCAGGACCACGATCCAGGGGAGATCCGGTTCGCACTCTCCGGACAGGTGCTTCTCTACAGGAACAGGAACTACCTCATCCTCGAACACGTGGAAGTGGAATCGGGCCATGGACAGCGATCAGGCACCACGCCGGAGGATGTCCCCGCGCCAGATGACCCGAAGGAGGTCGACGAGGATGGCTTCGACTTCCAGGACCAGGGTGACAGCATCGCCGCCATCGTCTCGCAGCTCCAGCAGGACGTAGGCCCGTTGAAGCGAAGCGTCGATCGAAGCGGGGAGTTGACTCCCGGACCAAGGGGGTTCGAGGAGGGGATGCTGCTGGTCTCCAGGAG
>PBMX01000035.1 GCA_002722935.1 Phycisphaerae bacterium
ACCATGGGGCCGTAGCTCAGTTGGGAGAGCGCCTGCATGGCATGCAGGAGGTCGTCGGTTCAAGCCCGATCGGCTCCACTTCAGGCCCCCCCTGTTCAGCAGGGGGGTCTTTGAATTGCATGCCAGGAGTCCCTCGTACCTTGGTATTAGGGACTCCGGATGGTTTCCCGGGGCTGAATTCTCCATTTCCTGGTGATGAGAACCCGGGTATTTCTCGTAGAATCGAGCACAACGCGGGTGTGGAGTACGCCTTCGAACTTGGGAGAGGGAGCACAATGAAGATCAGATTCGTTTCAAGCGGTTGCCGTACATGCCTCATGGGCCTGGTTCTCGTGGCGGCGGGCTCCGTCGCATCGGCGGACCTGTCCCAAATCGAGACCACCCGGGCTCGTTTCATGGAGCTGCATCCGACGACGAAGATGCTCAAGTCCAGCGAGGGCCAGGTTCGCCGGATCTACGGTACGGCATTCGGCCATGGTGAGAACCCGCTTGACGCGGCTGCCTCCTTCAAGGACCGCTGGTCGGATATCTACGGGGTTCCGGCGACACAGCTCGTTCCGACGCCGCTGGAGGAAGGGCGAAGCCACCTGCAACCCATCGTCTATCGTCAGGAAAGCGATGCGTACCAGTTCACCGGGGCGTATTACTCCCAGCAGATCGATGGTGTGCCTGTATACGGGACCCGCCTGTGCGTGCTGGTGCGGAATGAACCGGGGTACCCGGTGGTTCTCGCCTCCTCGCAGTTGAAGCAGACCGGGGACTGGGCTCCCGGAGCACACGCTCCTGTTCCGGATCGTGCAGCTGCACTGGCTGCCGCGGAACGATTCTTCGGAACACCCGCACGGCTCGTCGACGAGCCGACCTGGGTGATCTTCGCAGGCGGTGAGGATGAACTGCTCGAACCGAGATTGTCCATGCGTGTCGAGGCGGTGACTGGCCGGAAATTCGAGGGGAACTACCGTCGCTGGCTGCTGCTCGTGGATCCACAGACCGGAGAGATTCTCTACGAGGAGAATCGCGTGCTCAACTGCTTCCCACAGGGTGTATCCACGGCGGTCGCAGCCGTGGCGACCTCCGACATCTCGGGCACGGTATCGGGCATGGCGACCGAATGGTCGGGTGCCGACGAATGCGAGATCGAGGTTGAAACCCAGTTGCCCTATGCACAGGTCACCGCCAGCAACGGGCAGACCGTCTATGCCGACTCGAACGGCGCATACGTACTGCCGACGGGGGAGGGGGAGACGGTCGATGTCACCAGCGGCCTCATCGGGCAGTGGTTCACCGTGAACAATCAGGCCGGAGAGGACGCAACCATCACCAGGGAGACGTCGGACGGTGAGACCGAGGATTTCGTCCACAACTGGAGCAATGCGGATGAACAGGTCCGAGCACAGGTCAACGCCTACCTGGAAGCCAACATCGTTCGCGACTTCACTCTCCAGTTCAACCCGGCCTATCCGGTCATCGCGACGCAGACCCAGTTCCCCACGAACGTGAATCTCAATGATTCCTGCAATGCGTACTACGACTATTCATCGACGAACTACTACATCGCATCAGGCGGATGCAACAACACGGCCTTTTCCGTCATCGTTCATCACGAGTATGGACATCACCTCGTCGCCTGCGCAGGCAGCGGGCAGGGGGAATACGGCGAAGGCATGGGTGATGTCATGGGCGTCCTGATCACCGGAGATCCGCAACTGGCTCGCGGGTTCTTCCAGGGGCAGTGTTCGACCGGCATCAGGAACGCCGACAACAGTTGCCAGTACCTGGCCAGCGGCTGCTCCAGTTGCGGTTCCCAGATCCACGCCTGCGGCCAGTTGATCTCCGGTTGCGTCTGGGACATCCGTGAGAACCTGATGGCCGAGTACCCCAACGGCAATGACATCATCAGCAGCCTCGCCATCAACGCCATGCTGCTTCACAACGGGACGTCGATCGACGAGGCCATCGTGATCGATTACCTGACCCTCGATGACGACGATGCGGACATCGGCAACGGCACGCCTCATTACCAGGAGATCGCACTGGGCTTCCAAGCCCATGACCTCGATGCACCGCAACTGGACTTCCTCAGTTTCTCATTCCCGGATGGGCGACCGGACAAGGTCGACCCCGATGGGGGCACGACCCTTTCGGTCCGCATCGATCCGAACCTCGCCGAGGTCCTGGAGGGTTCCGAGCAGGTCTGGATCGATTCAGGCAGCGGCTACCAGGTGCTGGACCTTCCCTCGACCGGGGATGGTTCCTACGAAGTCATGTTCCCGCCTGCGACATGCGGAACAGAGGTTGGTTATGTCTTCCGCGCTCAGACCACGGATGGCTCGCTCGTATTCAATCCCTCTGACTGGCCCGATTCGTTCTACACGGCGTATGCCGCCGAGGACGTCCTTGTCGCCATCGACGACGACTTCGAGACGGACCAGGGCTGGGAGGTCACAGGGACATCCACGACTCCCTGGGTCCGGGTTGTTCCGCCCGCCGATGGACCGGCCTGGAAGCCGCAGTCCGACTACGACGGATCGGGCAGGTGTTATCTCACGCATGCCCAGGCTGAACTCGATGGAACGACGATCCTGACTTCGCCTCCGATCGATGCAGGTGACGGGGGCACCCTGACCTTTGCATTCTGGCTCGCGCAGCGACAGAACAATCCCGCCCAGCCCGAGGATGGCATGCAGTTGTTCGTGTCCACGGATGGTGACGGTTCCGACTGGACCCTGGTACGCGATTGGCACACCTATGCCAACGAATGGCGGACGGATTCGTTGACGATCGGGCCCGAGGGTGAAGTCCCTGCTTCCCCGTACCTCTTCCTGCGATTCGTCGCCATCGATGAAGATGTCGACAACCGGGTGAAAGCGGGTGTGGACGCGATCCAGATGATTTCGGTCGACTGTGAATCCGCTCCCTGTCCAAGCGATCTCAGTGGGGACGGCATGGTGTCGGTAGACGATCTCCTTGCAGTCATCGCCGGCTGGGGAGGGCCCGACGGTGATGCAACCGGAGACGGCACAACCAATGTCGACGATCTTCTCCAGATCATCGGGGACTGGGGCAGTACCTGCGAGTGAACCGCGGTTTCAAGGGCCTGGGGGGCTTCTGGGCCTCTTCATGAAATGAACCGGTTGCGTCCGAGGTTATCCATGTGGTTCATGTGAATGAGCCAGCGATGGGGAACTTTCCGACCCTGTCATGCGTATAGTTCAGTAGCCGGTGGGGCACGCAAGCAGGACCCCGGCTTCGGACATCAAGACGACCACGGCGTCGACTGGGATACGTGCAAGCAGGCACGAGACGCTGTTCGCTGCGCCGGTCTCCAGTCGACTGCTTTGGTGCAAGGAGGTATGACAATGGCTGATTCGAAACGAACCACAAGCGATCCGAGGAATCGAGAGCGTGCGAGGGATGAGTACGTCCTGGAAGGCTATTCCGACATCGAGTGGGACATGGTCTCCATTCACTGGGTCGATGCCGAATCGGACGGCGGAAGCGGCTGGCAGGATCCCGAGGAGATGCTCGAGTACGCGCGGCGACCACTTCCCGTAATCCACACCGTCGGCCTGCTCGTGTACGAGGATGCCGAACAGGTGGCCATCACCGATTCGAAGGGGCCCGAGGAAATGGGCAGCGTGACGAAGATTCCCCGCCAGTGGATCAAGCAGTTCCATCGACTTGGACCCGTTGCATCGAACCAGCCCATCGCGGCCCCCCAGCCCGAGTTTCCCCCCCAGCAGCGGGCAGGTTGATTCCCGGTCGAGGGTGTCTTGCCGACCCGAGACGATGCGGGGTAGAATGCCCGGTTCACGGCCCCATCGTCTAGCCTGGTCCAGGACGCCAGGTTCTCATCCTGGAAACAGGGGTTCGAATCCCCTTGGGGTCACTTTCGACGATGCCCCCGGTCAAACAGCCGGGGGTTTTGTCTTGCCTTCTTCGCTCCTGGAGGCTTGAATAGGGTGAGAGGAGAACGCCATGACACCAGAGCAGCAGGAACGTCTCTACGGCATCATGCGGGACATGTATGACCGGCTCGGGGAGGACGTCGACGACCTGGTCATCCTGGCCGAGATCAACGAGCAGTCGCGCATCGCGCTCGACAGGATCTGGGCCGAGGAACGCCTCGCACGAACGCTCGACTGACTCCCGCGGGCGATGCCATCAAGTCCCTACTGCTGCTGCTGCTGTGACGCGGCGGCCTCGCCTGCAGTCAGTTCACTGGCACCATCACGACCCGGCAGTTCCCTGTAGACGGGGAGGTCGATGTGCTGACCGTCCTCCACGAGACGGGGGTGTTCCCGTTCCACGAGTGGCGTCGTGACGACATGCGCCTCGAGATGTTCATCCGCAGTTCCCGAGTAGATCCCCCGGTTGGGTGGAACGTCGTTGTAGGTACGACCGTATCCAACGATCACGTAGCGTTCGTCGGGAACCCTGTTGTGGGTGGGGTCGAAAGCCGTCCATCCATTGCTCGGGGAGTAGAACTCGATCCACGCGTGACTCTGCGAGGGCTCGATGTCCTGGGTCTCGACATGCAGGTAGCCGCTGACGTACCGACTCGGGACGAAACTTCGTCGAAGCAGTGCGAGTCCGAGATGAGCGAAGTCCTGGCAGACGCCCGCTCCCGTTTCGATGAAGTAGTCGGTCGTCGAATCGAAGCTCGTGATGTTCTTCCTGTATTCGAATCGTTCAGCCAGCCCGTCTCCAAGAAGTCGCATGCAGTCCCCGAGGCTGCCGGCCTTGCCGAGGCCCAGATCCGCATGGAGGGCATCAAGAGCCTCGCTGCACAGGACCGGCCCGGTGAACAGGGTGAAGTCGTACAGGTCCACTCCCGGAGTTCCGGTCGGCATTGGATCCTTCAGGTCGAGGACGGGCCCTGAAGGCATCGTCGTGTCCACGACGGACTGGGCGATCAACTCGATGCGTTCGTGGTAGTCGGTGATGGAAAACCAGTGAATCGCGTTTCCAAGCCAGTCCTCGTACCGGGTCACCATCGTCGATGGTCCCAGAGCCAGTCGAAAATCATGCACGATCTGCCCGCCCTGGGAACGAGGCTCCACGCGAACCTCCATGTGGGATTCGCGGATGAACTCGTCATAGGTGAACTGGAGATGATGTTGGATTTCAAGGAGCACGATCGGATCCAGAATGGAAGTTACACGGTGAAATAGAGTCTCGAGATGGCTTCATGGATTTCGATGACCTGTTCGGCGATCTCGCTGCAGGTCGTTTCCAGGGACGAGCTGGCGAGGATCTCCTGTTCCTCGAACTCCATGCGGGCCGCCAACTTGCCCAGGAGCTTCGAGGGATGGGTCATCGGGGATCCGTACTCGAGTTCGTCGATCTGGCGTTTGAGCATCCTCAGGCAGACCTGCACCGCATGCGGGGCCCGCTGGTCGAACAAGAGGAATCGCGAAACCTGCATCGGGTCGAGGTCGGCTCCATGCGATCGCCGGTAGTTCTCAAGGGACGCGACGGCCTTGAGCATGGCCCTGATCCGCGCGTAGTAGATGGGCAGGTCGCTCTGTGCGGGGGTGTTGAGTATGAAGGGGAGCTTGACCCTCAGCAGCAGGAGGGTTCGATACGCTCGCTCGATGACCGTACCCATGTCGAGGAACCGCAGTCCTTCATCCCTGGAGAAGGTCTGCTGGATCGCGCCCCAGATGCCGAAGACCTCCTGACGCGTGAAGCTCAAGGCATCACGCATCTGCATCCTGTTGATCTCGGAGGCCTGCGTGAATGCATCAAGCCTGATGTGACACTCGTTGAGCAGCACGAAGGCTTCCCTCGTGAGGTATTCACGTATGACTCGGGCGTTCTCACGGGCACTTCGAATCGAATAGGCCACCGACAGGGTGTTGCTGGAGGAAAGGAGAAACTCCCGGATGAAGGCGTCAGCGGTCTGATCCGGGTCGTTCCCCTCGGGAGCGCCCATGCCCGAGCCCGGGTAGATGTGAAGCAGGTCCTCCCAGATCCGGTTCGAGAGTTCCGGATCGAGACCGCGGATTTCAAGGCTGATCTGTTCCAGTACCTGGAGCATCCGGGCGACTCCCTCCGCGCGTTCCAGGTATCGACCGAGCCAGTAGATGTTCTCCGCGCCACGCGCAAGCATCCCCATCATGGCTGATCCTCCACGAGGACCCATGTATCCTTCGACCCGCCACCTTGGGACGAGTTGACGACGTAGGACCCCGCCTCGAGGGCGACCCGGGTCAGTCCTCCCGGGAGCACCTGGATGCCGTCGCCGTAGAGGGCGAAGGGCCGCAGATCCACACGCCGGGGCTCGAATCCATCACCGGTCCAGGTGGGATGATGGGAGAATTCGACGAGCGGCTGGGCGATGTAGTCCCAAGGCGCCGCATCGAAGCGTTCAAGGAAGTCGGCCAGTTCCTTCTTCGTCGAAGTCGGTCCAACGAGCATGCCGTACCCGCCCGCTCCACCACAGAGCTTCACCACGAGTTCATCGAGGTGGTCACGGATGTAGGAGGCATCATCCGGCTTTCGGCCGATGTACGTCCTGACCTGTGGAAGGATCGGATCCTCGTCCAGGAAGAACCTGATGACATCCGGAATCCAGGGGTAGATCGCCTTGTTGTCGGCCACGCCGCTGCCGGGGGCATTCGCGATGGTCACGTTGCCCTGCCTGAAGGCGTGCATCAGGCCCGGGATACCGAGGGTGCTCTGGTCCTCGAAGACCACCGGATCCAGCCAGGTGTCGTCGATGCGCCGGTAGAGCACGTCGACTCGCTGTTTTCCGCGAGTCGTGCGCATGAAGACCTGGTCGTCCTCGACGATGAGATCGCGACCTTCCACGAGGGGGGCTCCCATTTCCCTGGCAAGGAAGGAGTGCTCGAAGTACGCGGAGTTGTAGATTCCCGGCGTCAGGACCGCGATGACCGGATTCTCGCGTCCACGTGGAGCGGTGAATCGGAGTATCTCCCGGAGCATCTGGGGATACCGTTCGACGGGCCGCACACCGTACTGGTTGAAGAGTTCGGGAAACACCCGAAACAGGAGGTTCCTGTTCTCGAGCACGTAGGAGACGCCACTTGGATTCCGGCAGTTGTCCTCGAGGACGACGAACTGCCCGTCGTCATCCCGGAGGAGGTCCGTTCCGACGACATGGGTGAAGATGCCGTGACGCGGCCGTGTGCCGATGAGTTCGCGGAGAAACTCGTCACCCTGGAAGACCAGGTCATGGGGGACGAGTTGTTCACGCAGGCAGTGCTGATCCGTATAGAGATCCGCAAGGAAGAGATTCAGCGCCGTGACCCGTTGGACGACACCGCGTTCGATCGTATCCCACTCGCCGGCGGTGATGATTCTCGGCACGAAGTCGAAGGGAAAGACGCGTTCGACTCCTTCATCTTCGCCGTAGAGCGTGAAGGTAATGCCCTGGTTGATCAATGACATGCTCTGGAGCTGCTCTCGTCGCTCCAGTTCGACCTTGTCGAGTGATTCGAAGCTCTGGACGAGCGCCTGGTAGAGACTGCGGACATCCCCTGCAGGGGAGAATGCTTCATCGAACCCGTCGGAGGCGTGTCGCCATTCCATGGTGGCAGTGTATCAGTCCGGATGCCGGCTGTTCCGGTGTATGATGCCACCCGGGCGATTCACGAGGAGCGGGCACGAGTCATGAAGTCGAGATCTCTTGCATTCACCTGCTGGGTCTTCCTGCTCGTCGCCGTCGTGTCCTGGATCACGTGGTTCATCGGCGACCTCGGCTGGATCTCCCTTGTCGTCGCCGCGGCCTGTTCGATCGTGTTCGGCGTGCTGTTCTTCCTTCAACTCTTCGAATGAGCCCACCTGTGACTGGAGGTCGCTGAGGACATGGCGAAGAAGCTCGGCAAGGATGGAATAAGGCTGTGTACCCGGTACGGGGCGCGGGGTATCCACATCCCCGTGATGCTGCTGGTTTCGTTGTCGCTGAACATTCTCGCCCTGTCGATTCCCTTCCTCGAAATCTCGATGATCGGGAAGGGCAAGATCATCTACGACCTGCCCAGGTCCACATGGTTGATGTGGACCGAGGGGCTCTACGTCATTGCGATCCTGATCCTGAGTTTCTCGATCATCTTCCCGATTCTGAAGCTCGCAGGGATGTTCATCGTCTGGTTCGGTCCGAAGACGCTGGCCAGGCAGGAGCGGATCCACGGGCTTGTCCGGAACCTCGGGAAGTGGTCGTTCATGGACATCTTCGTCGTGTCCCTGCTTCTGGCCCTGACGAACAAGCAGGCCTTCATCCATTCGAAACCCATGATCGGCGTCTACAGCTTCATCGCGGCCATCGTGCTCAGCATGATCACCTCGGAACTCCTGCACAGGAAGCTGCGTCACGTCGCCCGTGAGATCGGGGTCGCACACGAGCCCGAGGATCCCGATCGTCTCGCCTGCCCGCTGCTGTCGTTCAAGTGGTATGGATGGCTCATCGGGACGTTGCTGATCGGCTCGCTGATCACGTTGACTGCCGCCGTGGCGATCACCTTCCTGCAGATCCACCAGTTCCTGCTGAGCAGCAATGCATACAGCATTCTCCGTTCCATCGAATCACTGTTCCAGCAGAAGCAGTACGTCGTCGGCATCAGCATGGTCGTGTTCCTGATCGTCTTTCCGTTCCTTCGAGTCATGGGCACGATCGTGCACTGGTACTCGGCTTCACCGGAGTGGAAGAGCATTCGGAGGATCCAGTGGCTCGACCTGGTCGCGAGGTGGTCGATGCTCGACGTGTTCGGTCTCGCCCTGATTCTGGTGCTGACCGAGGGCCAGCGCATGGTCCGGACGGACGTGCGGATCGGTCTCTACTGCCTCATTGGGGCGATCGCCCTGACGGTACTGCTGCCAATGCTTGCGACGAGACTTGACCCGACCCATCGCCGCCTGCTTCGCTAGTCGACATTCGCCGGTCGTATCCAGACACCCTCGATGTCCAGCCGGGTATCCGGGTCGAGGATGACGAATCCAATCGCGCCGGACTCGCGCTGGTTGTCCGTATCGATCGACTCACTCACCAGGACACCGTTGAGATAACCGCGCAGTTCGACTCCGCGGCTCGTCGTCCTGCAGGTGACGAGGACATCCATGAACTGGTTCGGTGCCAGCAGGTCGGTCCTGATGTGCGCCGTGCCGACGCTTCCCGACCTCGGGTATTCCCATTCCGTGCTGTTGATCGTGGTGGGATAGCCCTTCATAGGATCATCGAGTGGAGCCCGGAGCAGCATGACGGCTCGTCCGCCATCATTCACCCTGACACGTGCGAGCAGGTCGAGGTCCCGGTACCCGTCGTCATCTGTGAGGAAGGCTCCTCCGGTCCGTCCCCTGAGCAGTGAATCACTGAAAGACCAGTTCGGGGCGTCCTGGGACGGCAGGACGTGCCATCCCTCGAGGTTCGTTCCCGGCATGATCGACGTCCAGCGAGTCACATCGAACGAGTACTGCGGCTTGATACGTACATCGGCGAATCCGACGAGCCCCAGGTCGCCGGCGATCGCGACGGGCCCCTTGCCGGTGCCCGTGGGAGCCCGAAGTTCGACATCCCCGTGAATGACGGTGCCATCTATGGCGACCTGGATCGCCCGACCCGGTTCGAGCACCTCGCCATTTTCGCCAAGCGTGGCTCCTTCGATCGTCGCGGTCAGTTCATGCCACAGTCCCGATCCCTGATAGGCGTTCGTCGCGGGTTCGACCCGTTCGCCATCTCCAAGGACAAGCGCTCCGCAGGTCGCCGGATACCCGGGCAGGTGGGAGTTGTCCTTCAACTCGATCATGGCGCCGCCCGGGAGGCGGACGCCGGACCGCCCCTGTTCGGGAAGCATGAACTTCATCTGCAACTGAAACGTGTCGTAGACACCGCGTGTCACGAAGTCCGATGGGGCATCCCCCGTGTTTACGATGGCGGCATTGCCTGGCCTCGTTGTGAAGCGGGTCCGATCATCCGCGTCGAGTTCGGCTTCACCGATGACCCATCCGGACGACTCCCACTGCTCGAAGGCATCACCCCAGTTCAGGCGCAGCCATCCTTCTTCCCGATCATCCCTGCTGGCGGGTAGCTCGACTTCACGGGCAACCTGGATGCCCGGATCGCCGCCTCCGGGCACGCGATTGATCGTGTAACTCACCTCGTCGTGGAGGAGCGGAAGGCCCCCGGGGCCCTGGATTCCTTTCAACTGGATGCGCACGCACGAGCCGGCCTCGATGGGAGCCGTGATGCTCAGGGTACGGCGGTCCGGTGAAATGGAGGTTCGGGTGACTGGAACATCCCTTACGTTCTGTTCAGGAGATCCATAATCCCACCAGTAGTTGTAGTCGTAGGCCGTCATCTGCACGGAACCGGTTCCGATGTCCTCGGCTTCGACCGGCTGGGTGAATGTGATGTCGAACCCGTCCGGCTGGATGCCGATGCGATCGATCTCCATCGGCTCGACGCCGGTGTACCTGATTCTCGCCAGACCATGCCCGGGGGGAAATCCTCCCCAGCCTCGGTTGGTGAATCCGGCGATGAGCGAGCCATCCGGGGCGAAGACGACACGGCAGGCGGACCCGATGCGCTGCATGAACTTCATGCAGGCGCCCTGGGTCACACCCTCGACCTCCTCCAGTTGGGCTCGAATGATCATGCCGTTCGTCAGTTCGGCGACGAACAACTGGTCTTCGAAGGGTCCGAAGGCGCCTCCCGTCGTATCCGGTTCGAGATTCCCGGTCGATCTCGACCAGGCATAGGGAATCCACAGGGCCGGGGGGGTTCGCTCAACGCCCGGTGGCTGCGTCGAACTGAGTTCATCCGACGTCTCGAACCCGTCGGTCCATCGAAGTGATGCCGGGTGTCCGAAGAAGTCCCCGTCGCGTACGTGCAGAATCGGGCAGGCCGCCATCCAGTCACCCTGGTTGTCCGTGACAAGCAGCCGTCCCTCCACATCGATCCCCAGCCCGCATGGACTGCGAACCCCGGAGGCGACGGGGGTCACGGTTCCATCCGGAGCGATTCGAAGTACCCAGCCCCTCCAGGGCGAGCGGGACTTGCCGTGCCACCAGTCGGGATTCCAGAACCCGACGTTCAGCGATACGTAGAAGTTGCCCTCGTCGTCACGGGGCAGGCCGAAGGCGAACTCGTGGTAGTTGCCTGTGAGGCCCCAGTCCTGGGTGATCGTGTCGATCGTTTCGAACACGCTGTCCCCGTCGAGATCGCGAAGCCGGGAGAGTTCTCCCCGCTGGACGATGTAGACGTCCTCGTCGACGACCTTCAGTCCAAGTCCTTCGTTCAGTCCTTCCGCGGCAAGATGGAATCGAGCTCGGGTGATGTCCTCATCCAGCGGATTCTCGATGATCCACACCTGGCCACGCCTGGTGCTGGCGACCATGCGTCCATCAGGCAGGAAGTCGATGCCACCGATCTCCAGAATCTGTCCCTCTGGGTTCACGTAGTGTTCGACCGTCCAGTAGTCGGTTTCCACTGCGACGTCCTGTCCGATCGCGGACATGGCCAGGAGGAGGCTGAGAAAGGCGGACGTCATGGTGATTCACCTGTTCGAAGCAGCTCCCGGGCGGATTCGTCCCATGATGCGGGAAGCAGGGTCACGATGGACAGCGTGGCCTCGGTGCCCCGGGGCAACTGGAGGCGGAGATCGCCTTCCTCGCTTCCTCTGGCGGTGAGCGTGGCGCTGGCCGGGTCGAATCCATGGATCTCGATCCTTCCATCGCCGCCCTCGCGAACGATCCAGGTTCGACCCGGTCCATCGATGCGATCGATGATCCGCTGGTCGCTTCCGGGCAGGCGGAAGGTCGGCATCCGGTCCTCGTCCAGGTGCTGGATGTCGAAGTGACGGACGTATCCGGGGCCGGCGGGGTGTGTGAACGCCTCGGTCCACTCTTCGACGCGAACAAGGTGCTCATCATCGCCGAGCCCGTAGAGAACGGATGCGCGTCCATCTCTGGTCGTCGTCCCGAGAAGCCGTGCTTCCAGACCCGCCTCGAGTTCGAAGGTCGCAGGAGGATCGCCGCCACCGACCAGGTGGATGACGGGGCCCAGGGGCTTCAAGGGGGTTCCGCCTCGGCCGGTCCAGTCCGTCCGTTCGACGAACCTACCCTGGCGCACGGCCAGGAGCCGGACATCATCCACCCGATACTCGGTGGTCAGTCCGTCTGTTCCTCCGAGCAGCAACCCTCGAGGATGCTCCGGAAGACCTTCCCCGAGTGAAGGGAGGTGACCACGCACGACGACGGGTACCTGTCCGACTTGAAGCACCATGTCCTCCGTCGATACATCGAGGGTCGGAGGGCCCAGGGTCTGCACGTATGCAGCAAGGGCGGTTCGTTCTTCGACCGAGAGCGAATCGGCGTACCCGGGCATGGGTGTTCCACCGATTCCGCTGGAGATCGTTCTGAATATCGCGTCGCGCGTGTTCCCGAAGGAGAAGCCCCCGTCCTTGAATGAACGTGCAGGACGATCAAGTACCTGGGTACCCTGTCCGTCCCCGGTTTCACCATGGCATTGAGCGCAGTAGGCGCTGAAGAGTGCCCGGGCGGACATTGCCGGCACACTCGTCACGGATCCGGCTTGTTCGCCATGCAGTGGTGAACGTATCCGGTGCATCGACCTGCTGGAGTCGATTCGATTCCTGGTCATCGATTCCGCGTACCACCAGGCGCCCCAGCCAAGTGCCAGCGCCGCCAGCGGCGAGAGAACGAGGACGACAATCAGGCTGAGAGCGTGTGATCGCATGGTTCGGAACACGCAGTCTAACGCTCGGCCCCCGGCCTACGACGGCTCCTGTGCCTTGGCGTGACGGAAATCCACTGATCTGCCGACTTTGTTGGAGGTTGGGGGATTGACGACTACGCCTTGTCATGGTCGAATCGGGGAGGTCCTTTCAAGGACGCGTCGTCATATGGACGGCGGGGAGCAGATTTGGAGAAAGACGTGATCAACATGAACAGCCGTATCGTTGTCGCCATGGGCCATCTCTTCGCCTGCCTGGTGCTCGCACTTGGATTCGAGTCCGCAAGCGCCTTGGCGGCGCCTGCAGGACCTGGTTCGAATCACCATGCCGGTATAGAAGCCGAGGTCCTTTCCTGGCCCACCGGTGACGTCGCGCGCGTCGACGTGTCGACCGGGCTCCTGGTGAATCCTCTTCCACAGAAGCATGTCGTCTACGAGGAGATCATCCGCATCGAGCAGTCCGGCTGGATCCGCTTGTACTTCGGTGACGTCATTCTCGAGAAGGACAGCGTCATTCGCGTGACGTCGCTGCTCGACGGCGAGACCATGATCCTCGACGAGGAGATGCTCGCCACGTGGAATTACACGACGGCGTACTTCAACGGCGGAGCCGTTCGCGTCGAGATCGAAGCGGCCTCGATGAGCACGGACAACATGATGGAGATCGACTACGTCGGTTTCTTCGACATCTCCGACCATGACCGTGGTGACAGCTGCGGCATCTGCGGCAATGACGACCGGACGCCCGAGAGCGATACGCGGTTCGCCCGGCTTATGCCCGTCGGCTGCAGCGCCACCGTCTACAACACGGACAGTTGCATGGTGACCGCGGGACACTGCCTCTTCTACGGATCTCCGGTGGTGCAGTTCAATGTTCCCGCATCGAACAGCAACTGCTCGACGAACAATCCGCCTGTCGCGGACCAGTTCCCCGTCCTGACAGAGTCGGGACTCAACGGGGGCGTCGGCTACGACTACGGCGCCATGCTGGCCGGCACGAACTCCAGCGGCGAGACTCCGTACGACCGGTACGGCGTCTATGTTCCTCTGGCCGATTCGATTCCGGGCAGCGGTACCGCGAGCGTCACCGGCTACGGGGTCGATGACGAGTGCACGCGGTCACAGACCGAGCAGTATCACTCCGGGCCGATCAGTTACACCGATGCCACGACGATCGTCTACGACATCGACGTGACGTATGGAAACTCCGGTTCGTCCATTCTCTACAACAACGAAATCATCGGTGTGGTGACGCATTGCAGTTATTCATGCGAGAACTACGGAACCCGGATCGATACTTCCGGTTTCGTCGGCGCAATGGCCGAGGCCTGTGACGGGGAGGGGCCGCCTCCGGGTGAATGTCCATCCGGCGAGATCGAGGACTGCTTCGGCAACTGCTGCCCCGCCTCCTGGGTCGCCGACGGCTACTGCGATGACGGGACCTATTCCTGGAACGGCGTTCCCATCTACCTCAACTGCGACGAGTTCGACTGCGACG